>DHLW01000194.1:0-799 GCA_002405485.1 Phycisphaerales bacterium UBA4658 | reverse complement strand
CGGCGGCGGCGGCGGCGGCCGCCACGCCCGCGCCGGCGAGGGCTGCGGGGGCCGCTTCGAGTGGATCGGCGGCAAGCAGATCGACCTGCTCGATCATCCGCCGGGCCTCCTCAGCCGGGATGGAGAGTGCGGCGGCCAACTGGGTCAGGAACTGCTTTTCCGCGGGGCTGGACGAGCCGTCGGCGTCGCAGACGCTCAGAGCCAAGTCGAACGCCTGGCGTCGCAGCTCCGGGGAGGAGAGCGCGGCGGCCTCGCGCGAGGCGGCGGTCTGCTTGAAGATCACCCGCTGATAGACCTCGTTGGAGATCTGTCCGTCAGAGCCGAGACTCTCCGCGAGGGTCTTGAGTCGGGCTCGCTCGTGCTCGTCCGGACTGCCATCGGCGAATGCCGCGAGCAGGCAGATGGCGGTCAGCGCTTCGCGTTCCTGGGTCGTCATGGTCGGCATGCTCCGATTCGATGGTCTGGCAATGAGCAAGGCAGGATTGCAGTGTCATTCGGCGATCGGGCGAGCGGGTTTCCGGATCCCGAGGTTCTGGACGGTCCATGCTAGGTCTTGCGTTCCGGGCGTTTGTCTGCCACAATGACCGACCGACACCCTTCAGGAGAACCCGCCTTGGCCAAGACTCAGACCATCCGCAAGCTCATCAAGTGGCCCACCAAGCGTCGCAAGTGCGGGGCCCGGGTGTGGAAGAAGAAGTGGGTCACGGTCCCCGTGAAGCCCAAGTCCGCGGGGGAGAAGCCCGCCGACAAGAAGGGTTGAGCGATCCGCGCGGGCGAGCACTTCGAACAGAAGCAAAAC
>DHLW01000110.1:17281-18162 GCA_002405485.1 Phycisphaerales bacterium UBA4658 | reverse complement strand
GGAGCGGACCTGTCCCCGATCACAGCCGGAGCACACGCATTCATGACCATCGGCGACCAGCACATCCGACGCGTCGATGCTCGCGACCTTTCGCCGGTCGTTCAGGCCGTGTCCGAGCTGCGCCGGCGGATCGATCCCGCGCGGGCGGTGCTCGTCGGGCTCTCCGGGATCGGCGGTTCCGGCAAGGGCTATGTCGGCGGGAGACTCTCTCAGGAACTGACCGCCGCGGGGTTGAGGGTCGCACTCATCCGGGGCGACGACTGGCTCGCGCCACCGAGCGTGCGCTTCGATCACGATCGCTCGCCCATGCACTACTACGAGCACGCGATGCGGCTGGAGGAGCTGTTCCACCGGCTGCTCGGACCGCTGGTCCGTGATCGCTCCATCGATGTCTCCATCGAGGGGGCGCACAACCAGAACATCGAGAGCATGCGGACCGTCCGCATCGCCCATGAGCAGGTCGATGTCGTCGTGGTGGAGGCGGTGTACATCTTCAAGCGCGGCGTGCGTGCCGGCTTCTCCCGGGAGCGGTTCGATCTTCGTCTGTGGATCGACTGCACGTTCGAGACGGCCCTTGATCGTGCCCTCGATCGCGCCCAGGAAGATCTCCCGCATGATCTTGCAAGGGCCGAGTACGAGCAGGTCTACTTCCCGGCCCAGCGGATCCACGCGCAGATCGACGATCCGCGGTCCTGCGCACACCTCATTCTCGTGAACGACCACCGCCTGAGCGTCTGATGGGCTCGGAGCCGAGCCCGCGGTCACGAGACGATCGGCTGCCCGATCTGCCGCTCCACGCTGGCCTCGAATGGCACATGCAGCTTGCCGCGGACCACGCGCTTGGCCTTGATGACTTCAAAGCCCGTCGCGACGTCCAGGTG
>DHLW01000110.1:7680-17088 GCA_002405485.1 Phycisphaerales bacterium UBA4658 | reverse complement strand
GCGGCCCCACGGCCAGCGGGTTCACGAAGCTCATCCGCGCAGTCACCCGCTCGCCCGCTTCGAGGCGAACCAGCCGCGCGCCCTCGTCAAACAGGGTCGAGCCGAACAGGTTCACCCCGGTCCGATCGCGGATGACAAAGACCAGGTCCGGGGCGACGATGGCGACGTCGGACCGAATCGCGACCTCGATGGTGACCCGCTCGCCGAAGACGAACGCCTTTGACTCCCGCCCGTGCTGGTCGAGGAGTCGGACGCTCTCGATTCCGGCGTGTCCGGTTCCATATCTCAGGCCGGCGTTGGAAACCTCCGCGTCCTTGATCTCCTCCGGGGCGTCGGCGAGCTCGGGCCTCCGGCTGGCGAGCAGTTCCTGCGCGCGTGCCGTGGACTCAACGCGCAGCATGTGCATGTATCGATCGACCGTCTCGGCCGCGGAGCCGAAGTGCTCCTGCCGCCCGCGGACCAGCAGGGCGGCGTGCGAGCAGATGCTCTTGACGGTCTCCGCCGAGTGGGACACCAGGAGCAGGGTCATGCCCTCATCGAGCATGCGTCTCATCCGCGCGACGCATCGCTGCTGAAATCCGGCGTCGCCGACGGAGAGGATCTCGTCGACGATGAGGATGTCCGGGCGCACGCAGACCGCCACGCTGAACGCCAGCCGAGCGTGCATCCCGCTGGAGTACACCTCCACCGGCTGATCCAGGAACTCGCCGATGTCGGCGAACGCGGCGATCTCGTCGAGCCGTGCGTCCATCTCGCGTCTAGAGATCCCCAGAATCGAGCCCGAGAGGTACACGTTCTCACGCCCCGTGAACTGCGGGTTGAAACCGCTGCCGAGTTCGAGCAACGCCGCAACCCGGCCGCGGACGTGAATCTCGCCCTCGGTCGGCGCGAGCGTGCCGGCGATCATCTGCATGAGCGTGCTCTTGCCCGAGCCGTTGCGGCCAACGATGCCCACCGCGCTGCCCCTCGGCACGTCGAACGCCGCCCCGCGCAGGGCCCAGAACGCCCGTCCATAGCTCCTGCGCCCGAGCGAGGCCAAGTGCCGGAGCTTGTCGATGTTCCGCTCGTAGATGTCGTACCGCTTGCCGACGTTCCGCACGCTGATCGCGATGCCATTCTCGCTGCACCCTGGCGCGGACCCGCCGCGGACATCGACCCCGGGTTCAGTGGACATCGGCCATGCTCCTGCGCATCACGCTGAACAGCCCGTGTCCTCCGATCATGACCACGGCCCCAAGCAGCGTGACCCACCCAAGGGCGGCCCACTGCGGCCACTCGCCCCAGAGCAGCACCCGCCGCGCGTTCTCCACCAGCACGGACAACGGATTGTGCTCGATGCACCACCGGATCGCCGTCTGCTCTTCCGGGATGCGGTCGATCTGGTAGAACAGCGGGGTCAGGAACATGAGCAGTTGCACCGCAACCACCACCACGTGCCGAACGTCGCGGATGAACGCTCCGATCGCCGCGAGCGCCCATGCCACGCCCGCGCTCCACATCACCAGCGGCACGAGCACCAGCGGGAGCAGCGCGATCTGCCACCGGAGCATTCCGAACCCGCCCGCGATGCACAGCACGACCAGCAGCAGCCCGATCGAGATCAGCGCATGCACCACCGCCGCGTACACCACCGTGACCGGCAGGATCTCCAGCGGAAAGACCACCTTCCGCACCAGGTTCGGCCTGCCCGACACCAGCGTCGGTGCGCGAGACGCGCACTCGGCAAAGACCTGGAAGACGCACTGGCCCGCGAAAAAGGTCAGCGGAAAGTCCAGGTGCGCCGGCAGGTCGCCCTTGTTCCAGCGAGATCCGAAGATGTACCCGAAGACCACCGTGAACACCGCGAGCTGCAGCAGCGGGCTGAGGATGTTCCAGCCGACTCCCAGGAGCGCGCCCTTGTGCCGCTCCAGCAGTTCCCGCGACGCAAAGTTCCGGATCAGCTCCCGATTCGCCCACAGCGACCGCGCCAGCATCACCGGATGAACGTGCGCTAGGAGGGGAACCGCCGACGCCGACCGAATGACGACCTCGCTCATGGGCGGGCCATCGTAGGGTGCCTTCCATTCGCGTGAATCTCCGTCGGGCGTCCGGTTGACCCGGCCTGCCCCCCGGCGGATCGTGATTCTTCACAGATTCCGCGCTTTGGGCCAACGTCCTTCAACCACGGGCAGGTCGATGTCGAATACACTCCGGAACCCTGCTCGAGCCCCACCCGAAGAGGTGCGCCGCATGCCCCAGACGGACCGCTCCCGACGCCGACGCTCCCGAGTCGCCAAAGACGCGACCGCACGCACCCGCGCATGGATCGGTTCGCTCAAGGTCCGGGCCCTCGTGTGGATCGCCGCCATCCTCCTCGCCACGATTGCGACCATCGTCTTCGCCGGTGTCCCGGCGTGGCCCGCCGTCGGCGTCGCCGTTGCCGCCGCCTGCGTCAGCGTCGGCAAGATCACCACCAAGCTCCTCAAGCCCACGTGCCTTGAGTGCGGCTGCGATCTCTCCGATCAGCCGGTTGGTCTTCAGGGCATCGCCTGCCCGACGTGCGGCAGCGTGAACTCGCCCGGTCTGGTCCAGCTTGCCCGCATGGGTGACCCCCAGGATTCCGGCGATGCTCGCTCGGGACAGCGCGACTCCTGATTCGCGCCACTCGTTCCCCGATGCTCCGCCGCGGCCTGTGTTCATCTGATCTTCATCGTCCCCGGCTTTTCGGCGGGCTTTCTGCACGAGCCCCCAAGGTACAGTGCGGCCATGTGCGTTCCGGTCACCGCATCCGGCTCGCCAATCGGAGTCCGCACTGTGCACATCCTCCTTGCCACCGCGCTGCTGACTGCAAGCTCAACCACCACGCCCGGCTCGGTCCGGGTTGCGGCAGACTCAGAGCACCGGATCGCCGCGGCGAGCCGCTGGGTTGAGCTTCCGCCCGATCCTCGGACCATCCAGCGCGTCGGGATCATCGGTTGCCACCAGCAGCCCCGCCCCACGCCCGCGCTCATGCGCTACGTCGCCGCCAAGCCCGACATGGTCCTGTGGGTCGGCGACAACGTGTACGCCGACACCAAGGACGATCCGGCGCACATCGAACGCTGCTACGCGCAGCTCGAGGCCAAGCCCGGCTTCCGCGAGCTTCGCGATCGCTCGATTTTCATGGCGACCTGGGACGACCACGACTACGGCTCGAACGACGATGGCCGAAACTACGCTCTGAAGAAGCAGAGCCATGCGATCTTCCGGTCATTCTGGCGTCATGAAGATCGCATCCCATCCGATCGCGATGGCGTCTATCACGCCCAGGTCTTCGGCCCCCCGGGCAGCCGCCTGCAGGTGATCATGCTCGATGGCCGCTTCAATCGGGAGGACCCGGGTGAGTCCGCCGATACCCTCGGCGAGACCCAGTGGGCATGGCTCGCCGAGCAACTCAAGGCGCCGGCCGAACTCCGCTTCATCGTCTCGGGCTACCAGGTGCTGCTGGATCGAGAGACCAAGTTCGAAACCTGGGCCAAATTTCCTCAGGCCAGAGAGCGCCTCTTCAAGATCATCCGGGACTCCAACGCCCAAGGGGTGGTCTTCATCGCCGGCGACCAGCACTACGGCGAGGTCAGCCGCATGCGAGGGGCCCTCGGGTACGACGCGATCGAGCTCATGTTCGCCGGGATCAATCAGGACGAGCCCTGGGTCTTCAACTCATCCCGCGTCTCCCCGGTGGCCAACTCCACGCACTCATACGCACACATCGACATCCAGTGGGCGTCCACCACAGGGGACAACGCTGATCCGGCACACCTGCTCTTCAGATGCTTCAACGCCGAGACCGACGCGCTGGAGCTCACCTATCGCGTGAATCTCGACGAGCTTCGGATGGCAAAGGACGCCAAGACCAACGACGGTCGATAGCCCCGCGCATGGTCCGTGTGGCCGGGATCGAGCGTCTTGCCGCTCATTCCAACCGCTCGCCCCCGGCGATCACCATGTCCACCGGATTGTCGCCGAGCTCATACGCGAGCACGCGCTCATCCGGCTCGCGGAGCAGAAGAAGATCGGCCCGCGCGCCGGCAGCGATGTAGCCGCGATCGGCATATCCCAGCAAGATTGCCGGGTTCAGCGTGGCGGCCACCAGAGCCTGTTCCACGCTCAGCCCGCAGAACCGGACCGCAAGCGCAATCGCCAGGGGCATGCTCGGGCTCGGGGCCGAGCCTGGGTTGAAGTTGGTCGCGATGCACACTCTTCCCCCATGCCGCGCCAGCTCGCCCAGCCGCGCGTATCGCCCGTCCAGATGCAGCCCGCAGATCGGGAGCCCCACCCCGAAGGTCGTGCTGCCGCCAAGCAGCCGAAGGTCCGCATCGGTGGAGGCCTCCAGGTGATCCACGCTGCGCGCCCCCATGCGCACCGCATGCCCGATCATGCCCAGCGAAGTGAACTGGTCGGCGTGCACCCGCACGGGGTGGCCAAGCGCCTTGGCCGCCGAGAGCAGCCGCACCGTGTCCTCCACGCTCCAAGCCCCAATCCCGCTCTCACAGAACGCGTCCACCGCGAGCGACCGGAGAGGCCCTTGATCCGAAAGGCCCGACATCGCAGCACGGCTCACCGCCGGGAGCGTCCGCTCGATGGTCTCATCCACGAACCGGGCCGACGAACCCGCCTCCGGATCGATCGCGTGCCCCAGCAGAGCCGTCGGCGCCAGTGTCCCCGCGACATAGTTCTCCGCCTGACCGATCGCCTCGAGCATCTTGAGCTCATGCTCCAGCGTCAGCCCATACCCGGTCTTGACTTCGAGCGTCGTCGTCCCGAGGCGGGCCATCCGGTCGGCCCGCCCGATCAGATCGCACGCCAGTTCGCCTACAGACGCCTCCCGGGTCGCCCGGACCGTCGAACGGATCCCGCCTCCGGCCGCGGCGATCTCCTGATAGGTTCTGTCAGCGAGCTTCATCTCCCACTCATCGGCCCGGGCCAAGTCGCCCCCGCCCCAGCACGCATGCGTGTGGCAGTCCACGAACCCGGGCATGAGCACACGCCCCCGCGCGTCGATCTCGATCGCGTTGGCGCCAACCGACTGCCGAACTGCCGATGGCGGTTCCCCGCTTCTGGTCACCTCCCGGACGCTCGACCCCATCACCAGCACATCGCCCCGCTCAATCACCCCGAGCACGCCCGTGTCCGTGCCGCGCCGACCCATGCCGGCCGGTGCGGCCCCCTCGCCCTCACGCAGCATCGTCAATACTCGGGCATCGCGAAAGAGAATCGGCCTCACGATGCTGTGCCCCCATGCCCAGGTCCGCGACGGTGACCGTGCGGACGCTCCCCCACGCCCCGCAGAAACGTCAGAAACAAATGGACCGCCGCCCGAGCCGTCCGACCGTCGGGATCAAATGCCGGGTTCAGTTCCATGATGTCAAAGCACCGCACGGCGTTCGATCGGCCCGCCGCGGCGACCATCGGCTCGACCTCACGCACGAAGTAGCCGCTGGGATTGAGC
This sequence comes from Phycisphaerales bacterium UBA4658, assembly GCA_002405485.1. Lineage (GTDB taxonomy): Bacteria > Planctomycetota > Phycisphaerae > Phycisphaerales > UBA1924 > UBA4658. The sequence goes on along the minus strand of DHLW01000110.1, from coordinate 11,621 downwards.
GCGCTCACCCCCGGCGCACACGCCGCATCCAGAGCGTCCAGATCCAGCGACACAAACACCCTTGGCGCGTCGTGCCCGTCGGCGGCCGCCACCCCGTCCACCGCCCGTCGAACCTCCGCCAGCGCCTCCTCCGGACCCCTGCTCGCGGGCACGATCGAACCTCCGCGGGATCGCACATACTCCGCGTGCTCCCCCGTGTTCACAAGCTCATTCATGCCCACGCACGACACCCGGGTCGCCAGCCCGCCCTCCAGCAGCGCTCGGAAGGGCATGCCGCTCCCGACCTCCGGACGAACGTCCAGATGCGCGTCGATGTACACGCCCGTCATCGGCCCGTAGGCCCGGGCCGCCCCCCGCACGAACGCATACGTCAGGTCGTGTCCGCCGCCGATTGCAACCGGCAGCAACCCGAGCTCCAGCATGGCCAGCACCGCCTCGCTCACGCGCTCGTGCGTGGCGTGGATGTCCTCCCCGATCACGATGTCCCCGCAGTCAAACACACGCGGATACGCGGGAGCGTCCGGCCGCTCGTCTGCCGGAGAGGCCACGCCGTACCGCGCCAGCGCGGCACGGAACGCCGCGGGCCCGTGCTTGGCGCCGGGTCGCCCGTGGTTGAGCTCAACGCCGGTGTCATCGGGGATGCCAAGCAGCCCCACCTGGCACTTGTCCACGATCGCCCGCGCCTCGGCTCGCTCCAGCAGTTCGGGCGCGTTGGCCACCACCGTCGAGGCGAATCGCCCTTGACGAATGCCCGTCGGCCAGACTGGGGGCGCCACATGCGGGATCACGCCCAAAAGATAACCGATCTCCCGCCCATGAAGCAAGACGCTGACCCTATCTCGCAAGCGCCCCCGAAGACCGCGCTGCAGCATCCGGCACGCCGCTCTTGCCTTCGCCCTCTCCCGCCGGACGCCCAGCGGCAAGCTCCAACGGCAGGATGACGCTGAACATCGCCCCCCGGCCAAGCTCGCTCTCGACCTGGATCTCGCCCTGCAGCATCGCCGTCAGCTCCTTGCAGATCGCAAGCCCCAGCCCCGTTCCGGCATGACGCCGCGTGTGCCCGGTGTCGAGCTGCTGGAACTTGTCGAAGATCCGCTTCTGATCCTCCGGCGCAATCCCCGGGCCGGTGTCCAGAACGCTGATCCGCACCCGATCCTCCGATCCCGCACCCTCGCTGGCTCGGCCCACCAGCCGCTCGGCCCGGACCGTCACCTTCGCGATCGAGGCCCGTCCGCGCAGCTTGTCATCCGCGGCCTTTTCGCTCGTGAACTTCACCGCATTGCTGAGCAGGTTGAAGATCACCTGCTGGAACTTCTTCACGTCCGTCTCGATGTTCGGGACGTCGCCGGAGAACTCCGTCGCCAGCTCCACGCCCCCGCGGTCCGCCAGCGGCCGAATCAGCCCGACCATCGCCTCGCACGCGTCCCGCACGTTCATCGAGGCCACCGTCAGGTCCACCTTTCCGGCCTCCACCTTCGCCATCTCCAGCAGCGAGTTGATCATCTCCAGCAGCGCCCGACCCGCGTTCAGGATGTTCTCCAGATACCGCTTCCGCTTCGCGAGCTTGCCCCCGTCGTCGCCCCCTGAGGCCTGCGCTTCCTCCTCCTTCTGCACGTTCTCCAGCAGCAGCTCCGCGAACCCGATGATCGAGTTCAGCGGCGTCCGCAGCTCGTGGCTCACATTGGCCAGAAACTCCCCCTTCACCTTGTTCGCCTCGAACAGGGCCACGTTCCGCTCGCTCAGCTCGTTCACCTTCAGGTCAAGCTGCGCGTTGAGCGCCCTGAGCTGCTCCTGTCCGCTCGTCACGTTCTCCAGCATCTGGTTGAACGCCTCGGAGAGCTCCTCGAACTCATCTCCGGTCTGAATGTCCGACCGCACCGCCAGGTTCCCCTCGCGGACGGTCTCCGCCGTCGATTTCAGCTCGCGCACCGGCTGAAGGATGAGCTTGCTGGTGATCAGATAGAACACCAGCACCGCAAGCCCGAGCGCGATCAGCCCCGCGCTTGCCAGGTAGATCATGTTCACCGCAAGCTGGGCGCCCGCGTTCGGGCTCGTGCGAGACAGCGTGACAACGCCCACGATCTCCCCCGGCACACCCGCCCGCGGGCTCTCCCCTCGGGCCACCTTCACGTAGCGATACTCCCGGCTCAGACCCTTCCAGCGCGCCTCGTGTGCCTCGTTCCGCTCGGGATTCTCGCGGAACTCCCGAAGCGATCGCGCGAGAAACTCGTCCCCAAGCCCCGCCGGCCCGGGTCCGATCGACGCCACCCGCGCGTCCTCGATGCTCATCAGCCGCACCTCGGCGTCCCCGATCTGCTCCTCCACCCCGGGACGCAGAAACGGCCCCGCCCCCGCCATGTCCCGCACCCCACGCTCCCACACCTCCACAAGCTGCTTCGAAAGGTCCTTCTGCGCCTCGTCCACGATCGCGTTCATCCGCACCAGCGGCACCAGCAGCGCGGCGAGGATGATGATCACCACCGCGGCCCCGAAGAGCAGAAGGCACTTGTTCGCCAGTGAGATGCCGCGCCACATGAGTGGTCAAGCGTAGCGATTCACCACGCCGCGCCAAGCACACCCTGCGCCTTTGCCCCAAGGGCCTCAAAGCTCACCACCTCTCCCTTGCTCGCGGCCCCGTCCTTGCGGACCTTGAACTCCACCCCGCCCTGCTCCAGCGCCTTGTCGCCGATGGTGATCCGCAGGGGCAGGCCGATCAGGTCGGCATCCTTGAACTTCACGCCCGGACGCTCGCTCCGATCGTCGATCAGCACGTCATACCCGAACTCCGCGAGCGTCGCCGAGACACGCCTGGCGGCCTCCTGCTGCTTGGCCTCTTCGGGTTTCATCAGCACCACCAGCGCGTGGTACGGCGCGATCGCCGCCGGCCAGATGATCCCGTCGGCGTCATGATTCTGCTCAACGCTCGCCGCCATCGTCCGGCTGACCCCGATGCCGTAGCACCCCATGATCACCGCACGCTTCTGCTGATCCTTGTCCAGAATCGCCAGGCCCATCGCCTCGGAGTACTTCGTCCCCAGCTTGAAGATGTGCCCCACCTCGATCCCGCGTCCGGTCTCCAGCTTGGCTCCCTCGGCCCTTGGCGACGGATCGCCCGCCATCGCGTTGCGCACGTCGCAGATACGCACCTTGGTCGTATCATCCAGCACATTGCCCACGTCGCGCCGCCAGTTGAAGTGCTTGACGTGATAATCCTTCTTGTCCGCCCCGCTCGCCCAGAATCCGCCCTGAGCAGCGTCAGGATCGATCAGCAGCAGGGTGCCCGGCACCGTGTTCACCGTCCGCGGCGAGACATACCCGATGGCAAACCCCGCCTCGCGAGCCGCCTTCTCATCCGCGAGCGCAACCGTGAGCGAGCCATCGCCCAGCATCGCCCGCACCGCGATCTTCACCTTGCCCTCGTTCACATCGTGATCGCCGCGGACGACGGCAACCAGCCATCGACCCCCTGAAACAGAGAACACGATGCTCTTGAGCATCCGATCCGGCTTCACCTTCATGAACTTGCCGACCTCATCGATCCCCGGCAGGTTTGGCGTGTGGACCTCGGTCAGTTCGCCCGTCGGTGCGGCGTTCAGATCATGCCCGCGTTTGCCGATCTCGCACTTCTCGACGTTCGCCGCGTACCCGCTCACCGGGCACTTCAGGATCGTGTCCTCGCCGCTCTCGGCGTTCACCATGAACTCGTGGCTCGCCGAGCCCCCGATCGGGCCGCTCTCGGCCTCCACCGCCGTGAACGAGAGCCCGCAGCGCGTGAAGATGTTCGAGTATGCGCGATACATCGCGTCATACGTCTCGTTCAGCCCGCCCGGACCCTCGACATGCATGTGGAAGCTGTACGCGTCCTTCATGATGAACTCGCGGCAGCGGAGCAGGCCGGCGCGGGGGCGCGCCTCGTCGCGGAACTTGGTCTGGATCTGGTA
>DHLW01000110.1:7351-7481 GCA_002405485.1 Phycisphaerales bacterium UBA4658 | reverse complement strand
CGTGATCGGCTCCTCGTGCGTCGGTCCGAGCGCGCACGTCGCGTCCTTCCGATCGATCACCTTGAACAGCAGGTCCCCGTAATCCACGTCACGCCTGGTTCCCGCATACAGCTCGATCGGCAGCAGCACC
>DHLW01000110.1:6796-7155 GCA_002405485.1 Phycisphaerales bacterium UBA4658 | reverse complement strand
CCATCTCTTCGCGGACGATCCGACCCACCTTCTGGAGCGTGCGCCAGGCCAGCGGCAGATAGTCGTAGATCCCCGACCCCAGCTTGCGGATGTAGCCGGCTCGGCTCAGCAGGATGTGCGAGGGGCTCTCGGCATCGGCCGGGGCCTCGCGCGTCGTGGGAATGAGCGTCGCGCTCCAACGCTGGATCACGCCGCGATGAGCCCGGTTCAGTGACGTTGCAGTCTGCGTGGACATAGGGGCCGATGGTATGGCCGCTCTGATCCCGCTTCAGACTTTGCCCGCTCAGCCGCGGGCTCGACTGCTCCATCGCACGCCCGGGCTGCGGCGGATCGGGTGCCGTGCTCCCCCGTCCACCCCC
>DHLW01000110.1:6165-6620 GCA_002405485.1 Phycisphaerales bacterium UBA4658 | reverse complement strand
CGTCCCGATCTTCACCTCAATCTGCCCGCCGCCCTGCGGCTGCTCCAGCGTCAGCTTCACTTCCCGCCCCTGGTGCAGGCCCTGCTCCGCCAGCGACACGAACAACTGCTCGGTCGACGACACCGGCACGTCATTCACCGCGACCACCCGCTGGTTGGGCCTCACGCCCGCTCGAGACGCCGCCGATGGCACCCGAACCTCGGTGATGAACACCTGCTCGTCGGTCGTCTCGGCGATGTCCGCCACCCCGAAGTTGCCCACGATCTGCATCGTCTCGCGGCGTTCCTCGTCGGTGATCAGCCGTCCCAGCGTGACCTCAAGCTCCTGCGTCTCGGCCCCGCGCACCACCTCCACCCGCATCTTGTCCCCCGGGCCGTTGTTCGTGATCGCCGACCGCAGCACCGTCACCCCCGTGATCGCCTGGCCGTTGAGTCTGGTGATGATGTCCCCCGGCC
>DHLW01000110.1:5846-5982 GCA_002405485.1 Phycisphaerales bacterium UBA4658 | reverse complement strand
CGTTGCACTCACGAACACGCCGCGCCCGCGATACCCGCGCTGATTCAGGATCGCGAAGTTCTGCTCATCCGTTCCGGGATAGTTGATCCCGAGGAAGCCCCGCGCCACCACACCCTGGTTGATGAGCTGGTCCGCC
>DHLW01000110.1:865-5547 GCA_002405485.1 Phycisphaerales bacterium UBA4658 | reverse complement strand
CGGGCCGCCCGAGTTGCCCGGGTTCACCGCCGCGTCGGTCTGGATGAAGTTCGTGAATCCGCCTTGACCGATGATCCGGTTCGGATCACGCCCGAGCCCCGACACGATCCCCTCCGACATCGAGAACTTGAACCCGAACGGCGAGCCGAACGCGTACACCCGGTCCCCCTGGTGCAGCTCCAGACCCGTTGCCCGTCGCGCCGGAAACAGACCCTCGGTCGTCTTGACCTTCAGCACCGCGATGTCCGTGCTCCGGTCCTGGCCGACCAGCGTCGCCTCCACCGCTCGCCCGTCATAGAACTGCACCACGATCTGGTCCGACCCGCGCACCACGTGCGAGTTCGTCACGATGTGCCCCTGGTCGTCGAACACCCATCCGGAGCCCTGCCCGGCACGCTCCATGAAGTTCCCCTGACGCTCCAGCACGCCGATGTGCACCACCGACGGCTCCACGGCGTCGGCGATGTTCCGCACCGCCTTGTCGATCTGCTTCAGAATCGTGTCCTGGTCCAAGGCCTGCTGCGCCGTCCGGATGCTCGTGTCCGTTCCCGCATACCCGATCATCCGCACCGCCGCCGGCGCCGCCACCAGCGTCACAAGCGCCGTCACAAGAACCACCAGCGCCGGTCCATACGCAATGAACTTCCGCATGCCGATCATCTCCAAAGTTGAACAGACCTTCCAGTTGCCTTTGGTGGCTCAGGCGTCCCGCCTGTGTCTCTTTTGCATCTGGTGGCACAGGCGTCTCGCCCGCGTCACCACCGCCCTCTCCAGATCGTCAAGCCCACCACCAGTCCCGCTTGCTCCCTGATCTCCTTCAGGTATACACGCCAAGCCCGCAAACGTTCAGGGCATTTTCATCGTGTACACCTGTCCCCCGATCTCCCGCCGCTTCACCCGCCCAACCCACTCCGCCGCAGCCCGCTGATACCCCGCCCCAAGATCCGCGACCGGTTCGGCAAACCGCGGCGGGCGATCGCTCATCCCCACCAGATCCTGCAGCACAAGCACCTGCCCATGGCACGCCGTGCCCGCTCCGATACCAATCAGCGGCACGCTGGTCGCGCTCATGATCTGCTGCGTCACCTCCGGCGGCACCGCCTCCACCAGCAGCATCTGACACCCCGCCCGCTCCAGTGCCACCGCATCCGCCACGACCTGAGCCGCCGCCGCCGGTGTGCGCCCCGCTGCCGCATACCCGCCCGTCAACGCCACGAACTGCGGCCTCGAGCCCACATGCCCGCACACCGGCACCCCCGCTCGCACGATCTTCTCAATCCGCGGCGCCAGATGGGCGTCCGCTTCGATCTTCACAATGTCCGCGAACCCCTCCGTGAGGAACCGCCCGGCGTTGCGGATCGCCGACGCGTCGTCCACCTGATACGACATGAACGGCATGTCGCCCATCACCACGCAGTTCGGCGCGCCCCGCTTGACGCCTGCCGTGAGCGCCAGCAGCACGTCCAGCGGCATATCGATGGTCCGTGGCAGCCCCAGCACCACCTCGGCCGCCGTGTCGCCCACCAGCAGCACATGCACGCCCCCGCGTGCCAGCCATCGTGCCGTTGTCGCGTCATACGCCGTCAGGCACGCAAAGGCCTCCCCGCTCTGAGCCATCCGCGAAAGGGTTTGCAGTGTCACTCGACTCGGACTCCCTGCACCAGAGCCCACGCCCGGCCCCGGCCCTGAGCCTGACCCTGAGCCTGGCCCTGAGCCCGGTCCTGTACCCATGCTCACACCCTGCAGCCCGTTCGTTCCCGGTGAGAGAGACATGCCTCAAGGATAGGAGCCCACACGACGGCCCTTCGCTGGCCGAACGGGAGCTCCATCCGCACGCGCTCAACTCGAAGAAGGTACCGCGCACGCGCCCTCTTCAACGCCGTGAAGCCCCAGAGCTCTTTCCAGTCTTTGGTTTGGGCACAACGCTCGCGGCCCGGGAGCGTACGGGGGAATAGGGCGGGTCCGAATCATGCGACCGGGTCCGCTTGGTCGTTCCCACCTTGGACTTTGCAGGCTTCCGGGATTTCACCCGTGCGGCTGCCGGCTTGGCCTCCACAACCGCTCCGCTCTGCAGGGCCTTCACCGCCGCCAGAACCTCCGCCGCGTGGCCCTTGACCTTCACCTTGTCCCACCGCTGCGCCACGCGCCCATCCGGCCCGATCAGGTACGTCGTCCGCACCACGCCCATGTACTTCCGGCCGTACATCGACTTCTCCTGCCAGACGCCGTAAGCGCCGCAGGTCCGAGGCGAACCCTTGGCATCACGTTCATCGACAAGCAGCGGGAACGTCAGGTCGTGCTTTCCGGCAAACCGCTCATGCGACGACGCATCGTCCGGGCTGACACCGAGCACCGTCGCCTTGACCTTCCCAAAGTCGGGCTCGGCGTCGCGAAACTGGCAGGCCTGCAGCGTGCAGTCCGACGTGTCGTCCTTCGGGTAGAAGTACACCACCACGTTGCGACCGGCAAGGTCACTCAGACGGTGCACCTTCCCACGCTGATCGGTCAGTTCGAACGAAGGGGCCTTCTGGCCAACATTCACGAGTGGCATGTGTGCCTCCTCTCGTACCTCTCATCGTACGAGCTTTGGCACGTTTCGGACCTCGCGGCCCTTGGATTCCGTGTTTGACACACACAACCCCGGTTGTCCCCCCAGTCGTACCCCCCAGTCGTCTCACTCGCCGGCTTGCCAGCTTCACACCCGGCCCGCGACATGCAGCACAACGAGCGTCAGCAGGGATCCCATGACGCTCGCGCACACGAGCAGCACCCACAACGGGGTCTTGCGCGAGCGAGCCCTGAGCACGTCGGGCATCACCCGCCCGCCGCCCACAAGCTCCAGTCGTGCGACCACATCCGGCGCCAGCGGATCATCTCCCTGCCGTGCACCGTCCTGCACCACCGCAATCACCAGACTCGTGTCAAACGGCCGAAGCCCCAGTCGTGCCCCGAGCCCGAGCAGCCGCTCCCGGGCCTCTGGTGCCAGCACGGCGGCCCGGCCTCCATCCAGCGCACGCTTCACCTGCACCGCCAGCACCCACCGCGGATCCAGCGCCGACAAAGTCACCGAACGCCGGTTCTCGCGGGCGACCCTCTCGGCTGCTCCTGTGCGCTCCGGAACGATTCCCCCCGACGCTCCGTCAACAAGACGCAGCGCCGGGCTGTCGGCCGGTCCGGGTTGTGAACTCGTGATCCGCATACATCGCCCCTGGCGAACACCCATCATGCCCGCCGCACGATCCGATGCCCACGACCCGACCGATCTTCCCCAGGTCTTTCAGATGAACCTGGAAAAACTCTGCCGCGTAGACCGCCACGCTCGATACGATTTGGGTTCCATTCGCACACCCACATGTCCGAAAACCCTCCTCCGACACCCCCAGCCCAAGACATCACCCAGATTCGGGTGGTTTCGTCGATGAGTGCGATCGAGATCGTTTCAACGCTCGAAGCGGCCGCTCGGCGTGGCAAGATGGCGGGATTTCAACGACTCCCCGGGCCGACACCTACTCAGGGGGATGTCTTCGCAGTGTCCGACTTTGGAACGCCCTTCGAGTCTGTTCTCCTCGCCAGGGCGCAACCCAGCATCCAGCGTGCGACAGGGTGTGAACTGTCGTTTGGCATCCGCCTGCGTTCGAAGCTCATCTGGGTGTTTGCCGTTGTGCTGATCGCCACCGTTTGGCCGGGTGTCTGGCTCACGGATTCGATGCTCAAGACGTACTTCTCCGGATACGACTTTGCGACCTGGAAGTGGTATCTGCCGCTCACGGCACCGTTTGTGCCACTGGCGCTGTGGACGGCCATCAAACGCTCGCGGGCCAGCGCCCAGGTCGAGGCCATGCAGATCATCGAACGCATCCGACAGTTCGTAGGCGCTCCGGACTCGGGAGCGCCCCAGTCGACCGGGAGAACTGGGGTGTCCGGGGGAATGACGAAGACCGATTGATCACGGGTGGCGGGTCCTGGCCCTCGTGCGGACGGCTCCGCCAGCGTCGCGTACCTCTTGACCAGCTCTTTGCTATCCTGCACAAAAGCACGGAGATCGCTCATCATGATGACGTTCGTCAAGGCCTTGGCCGGTTCCATCGCGATGCTTGCCGTCGCGTCCACCCTCAGCGCTCAGCCCGCCTCGGAAAGCCGCGCCGAGAAGAAGACCATTCTGATCGGTCACTACGGCTCGCTCACGGGCTCGGAAGCGACATTCGGCAAGAGCACATCCAACGGACTTCGACTGGCGATCAAGGAGTTCAATGCGTCCGGCGGGCTCAAGGGCCAGCACATTGAGCTGAAGGAATACGACACTCGGGGCGACGCCGGCGAGGCCAAGCTCGCGGTGGAGCGGCTGGTCAAGAGCGACAACGTCGTCGCCGTGATCGGTGAGGTCGCCAGCAAGCTTTCGCTCGCCGGGGCTCCGGTCTGCCAGGAGGCCGGCGTTCCGATGATCTCCCCGAGTTCCACGAACCCCCGCGTGACCGAAGTGGGGGACTACATCTTCCGCGTGTGCTTCATCGATCCGTTCCAGGGCTTTGCCGGGGCCAAGTTCGCCCGGGAGAATCTCAAGGCCAAGTCCGCGGCGTTGCTCGTCGATCAGGCCCAGGCCTATGCCGTCGGGCTCGCTGAGGAGTTCGAAAAGAACTTCACCAAGCTCGGCGGCCGCATCGGCCCGCTGCTGGGGCTGCCGG
>DHLW01000110.1:396-673 GCA_002405485.1 Phycisphaerales bacterium UBA4658 | reverse complement strand
GGCTACTACACCGATGTCGGGAACATCGCCCTGCAGGCCCGCAAGCTCGGCATCACCCAGCCGCTCCTAGGTGGCGATGGGTGGGACAGCGCGGAACTGGCCAAGATCGCCAAGGACGCCATCGAGGGCTGCTATTACACCAACCACTACGCCCCCGATCAGCCCGACGCCCGCGTTCAGGAGTTCATCAAGTCCTACAAGGCCGAGTTCGGCGGTGCGACCCCCGACGGGCTCGCGGCCCTCGGATATGACGCCGGTCGACTGCTCTTTGACGCCA
>DHLW01000110.1:0-239 GCA_002405485.1 Phycisphaerales bacterium UBA4658 | reverse complement strand
GAAGCGAGCCGGAAGCACCGAGGGCAAGGCCCTGCGGGCCGCGATCGCCGAGACCAAGGACTTCCCGGGTGTCACCGGCGACATCACGATCAATGCCAAGCGCGACGCCACCAAGAGCGCGGTGGTCGTCGAAATGGCCGGTGATCCCCCGGCGCCAAAGTACGTGACAACCATCAAGCCCGACTGAGAGCCACAAACCTCCTGTGACGACCTCGGGCGAGTTTCGAGGGGGAGGGTGA
>DHLW01000013.1:7655-11541 GCA_002405485.1 Phycisphaerales bacterium UBA4658 | reverse complement strand
GCCTGTGCGGAGAAAGGTCGCGATCAAGGTCATCAAGCCCGGCATGGACTCTCGTGCCATCGTCGCGCGATTCGAGGCCGAACGACAGGCCCTGGCGATGATGGATCACCCGCACATCGCTCGTGTGCTCGACGGTGGCGTGACCCCGCTGACCAGCTCCGGCGGGGGCCTGCCCTTCTTCGTCATGGAGTACGTTGTCGGGGATGCCGTGACGAGGTTCGCGGACGCGCACGCACTCACCGTTGCCGAGCGACTGAGTGTCTTCCGGCAGGTGTGCTCCGCCGTCCAGCACGCACACACCAAGGGCATCATTCACCGCGACCTCAAGCCCGCCAACGTCATCGTGAGCATGGTCGATGACAAGCCATACGCCAAGGTGATCGACTTCGGCATCGCCAAAGCCACCGGTGCCGCGGGCGGGAGTCTCACGGACAAGACGCTTTTCACCGAACATCGCCAGCTCATCGGCACCCCCGAGTACATGAGCCCCGAACAGGCCGAGGGCTCGCTCGACATTGACACTCGGACGGACGTGTACGCTCTGGGCGTGCTGCTGTACGAGCTCCTCACCAGCAGCACTCCGATTGAGGGCGAACGACTGCGCAGCGCCGCCTTCGACGAGATGCGCCGCATGATCCGCGAGGACGAGCCGCCTCCACCGAGCATGAAGCTGTCGCGTTCCTTGGACAGACTTGCCGCAACTGCCGCGGCGCGCAAGGCCGAGCCTGACCGACTGAGCGCGATGGTCAAGGGTGAACTCGACTGGATCGTGATGAAGGCATTGGAAAAGGAGCGGGCCCGCCGCTATGAGAGCGCGAGCGCCCTGGCTGAGGACGTGCGTCGACACCTGGAGGGCGAGCCCGTGCTGGCCGCCCCGGTGAGTCGAGCGTATCGCGTGCGGAAGTTTGTGCGGAAGAACCGGGGCTCGGTCGCGGCGGTGAGCGCTGTGAGCCTCGCCCTCGCGGCGGGCGGCAGCGTCGCGGCGTGGCAATGGAAAGAGGCACGCGAGGCCAAAGCGCTCGAGAGCCAGCGAGCGGATGACAACCGCGCCATGGCCGAGATCGCCAGAGCAGCGCTCGAAGACGTCACGAACGCTCTGGGGATTGCAGACGAGCCCGTGCCGCTTGGAAGGCAGCTCGCGGACACCACCAGGAGCGGTGCATCGCACCCGAGTAGTCCGTTCGGAGGCACAGTATCAAGAGAGCGTGCAGATGTTCTCGCCTTGGGCGGAGCGGCCAAATATGCAGCGCAAAGGCTGCTTGCTGAGAACGATGCAGCCGAGTGGAGCGCGTACGTCGCCAACATCGCGCTCGCCCGCCAGGCTCTTGTCGCGAAGGACTATCCCGAACTCCGGCGAGTTCTGGATCGCATCCCTACGGACAAGACCGGTTGGGAGCATCAGTTGCTTCGTCGCGAGGCCGACCGAATCGTCGGTCTGGGACCGGCGATCGACGCGGTCTGGACGATGCCGACGTTCAACGGTGACGGTTCGCTGGTGGTCGCGGCATCGACGTCCACAGCGGACAGTGTCTCAATCGTGCACATCTGGGACAGCCGCACCGGCGTGGAAGTCTGGAGATCGGCGCCGCTCACAAGCCAGCCACTTGCCGCAGCCTTCACGCCGGGAGATGCGGACATCGTTCTTGCCTTGCCGCATGATGAGGGTGGTGGAGTTGCCGTGCTCGATCGTCAGTCGGGGGTGACTCGGAGCGGCTTCGCTTCTGCCGCTGTCGTCGCCGCGGCCTGGTTCCCGCCTTCGTCGGGGCTTGTCACTCTGCCATGGAGCCATGGAAGCGCCCTCATCTGGGATGTGCACGCCCGCGCGCCGCGCTCGCTCGCGCAGCAGGGGGGGCTCGAGTCTCGCGAACGCCTGCTCCAGACGGCAGCCCCGCCCGGAAGTCGAGTTGTGCTTCTGCCCCGTCCGGGCGTGATCGAGATCGTGGATGCGGCCACCGGTCGCCTCAAGCGGACGTTCGATACCGGTGGACAGGACATCCGCGACATTGCTCTCAGCCCCGGCGGCTCGCACCTGGCGATGCTGACCAAGCCCGCACTTGCCCAGGTGTTGTCCATCGACACCGGGGAGCTCATCTCCAGATTCACAGTGCCGTACTGGTTTGACCATGCTCACTTTGCAGACGGTGAGCGCGTGCTCATCGTGAGCGGTGACCTCGGCACCCATGCCGCCTATGACATTCACACAGGCGAGGAGCGCCCCGATCTTCTTGGAACGACGCGTCCGCTTCATCCCGGTGCCATCAGTCCCGACGGCAGCCGTGCAACATACATTCTGCACGAGCCGTCCACGCGAGGCATGTTCCCGGTCGTGGAAGATCTCCGCTCGCTCGGCGGGCCGGAGTACATGATCTGGATGACCGAGGTCGATCGAGCCGTCGCCGCAATCACCGCCGGAGCACCACCGATCTCCGGTCCGTCCATCACAACTCCCGATGGCAGACGTCGGCTCTCGATCCAAGGACCGACCGGACAGAGCGCCGTTCGATTCTTCGAAGCCAGCAGCGGCAAGCCCACGCTTCCCGGGTCTTCCGAGCATCCAGAGGGTGTGTATCGGGAGGTCGCCGTGTTCCGAATGCCCGAGGCCGTCACCAACTTGCAGATGACCGGTGACGGCACCCGGTTGATCATCCACCTCCAGAGCGGCTCAGCGCTCGTCTGGGACATCCGCGACCCCGAGGCACGCCGCAGGGACCTGCTCGTCGAAAGGTCCGAGCGCGTACCGGCTGCTGCGTACCTTGACACGCTCTGGGCGAGCGACACGCCTGATGACAAGCTCCTTGACGCGGTCATGAGCGACGCGAGCATGACGCCATTGCGGCGCGTCGTCGTGGCGGAGATGCTCGAGAATCGCTTGGAGCACGATCGTGTTGCGGCGGAGGTAGCGTTCGAGAAGCTCAAGCAGGCCGCCGTAGCGGGCGAGGCGACATCTGCGGCCGACCCCGCGTCGATGACCATCGCCGTGCGGGCTGCGGCTGCCGCTGCGGAGTTGCCAAGACGCGTCAAAGCCCGCGTGATCGCATCGGCAGAGCTGTGGGAGTACAGCAAGCCGGAGTCCACCCCTTCGGATCAGGGCGCGGAGGATGCCAGGTAAGGATCGTCGGCTGAGGCGGACTCCGTCGTGTGCAAGTCGAGGGCGTGGGCGTGTTCAGCTTTGTGCCGGAGCAACGCCAAGAACTGGCCGCGGCTCTGGCGACAGGTCAGCCGCTGCAGCATGCTGCCGTTCGCGGCGTTCACAGTGTACGACTGGTCGTTCTGGCTCCCCGGACCCGTCGGGTTCAGCGTGACGCGTCCGAGCGAGTCGACACTGATGCCGCGCGTCGCCATGCTGAACAGCGCGGGCGTGAGCCCATGGGCACGTACGAGCCCGTGCCCGCCGGGTTGCGGACAGCGATCTGAAGCCAGAGGGTCTGGTCGCGCGTGTATGGACTTACGCCGAAGTCCACCGGGGTGATAAGCAGGCCCAGGGTCACGGCGACGTTGGGTTGGGTGATGGTCTAGCCGAACTGGGTGCCGCCGGTTGCAGCCGTCCAGAGCGAGAACTGCACGTCGGTTGGGGTAGTCACGTTCGATGCCGCGTTCTTGAGCTGGCCTTGATTGGTGAACGCCGTGCCCTGCTCCAAGGCGGATCTGGATTCTGCTGCGAGGATGAGAGTGCCGGCAAGTCCGAGTGCGAAGGGGCGGCGCACCCGTGACTCCTAACTTCTGAGCAAGGTGCTGGAACACTCCGATCTTCCCGGACTTACGGCTTCGGCTCTCGGCACGCCCTAAACAACGCGTTCCACGGGCGAACCGCATCACGCAAGAGAGGAAAAACGATCCGTATTGCCCAGTCTGACATCCTTGAGCCACGGATTGCGTAGTTGGCGCG
>DHLW01000013.1:7230-7556 GCA_002405485.1 Phycisphaerales bacterium UBA4658 | reverse complement strand
GGATTGCGTAGTTGGCGCGAGCGGGGTGTAGCGGTCGAAACGGAAGATGCGTTTGCTTCGTGGCGGAATCTGGTACACTGCGAAAGGCGGGGCCATGCTGGGCGTGATTTCCGTGACCGACCTGCTCTCCAAGGCGCAACCCGGCGACGATCGCACCGTGAGCCAGCTCTTGCCGCTGGTCTATGAGGAGCTGCGTCGGCTTGCCTCGTCGTATCTGGACCGTTACGCCGACGCCGGTGGCCGGTCCCACACGCTCCAGCCCACCGCCCTGGTTCATGAAGCATTCGTGAAAATGGTCGGCTCTGACCGAGCATGGGTTGGCCGCG
>DHLW01000013.1:0-7104 GCA_002405485.1 Phycisphaerales bacterium UBA4658 | reverse complement strand
CTTCATGGCCGTCGCCGCGACCGCCATGCGGCAGGTGCTCGTCGATCATGCCCGTCGCGCCACGGCAGATAAGCGCGGCGGGGATCGTCGGCGTGCGGACGTGAGCATCGAGGTGCTTGAGGCCTGTCACGCCGGTGGCGCATCCGACGGGCTCCGCGTAGTCGAGCTCGACGAGTTGCTTTCAACGCTCGCGGGCAAGAGCCCTCGCGTGGCCCGGGTGGCCGAACTGCGGCTCTTCGGCGGGCTTGAGTGGGACCAGGTCGGCCGGGTGCTGGACATCTCCACAGCCACCGCCCAACGCGACTGGGTCATCGCCCGGGCCTGGCTGGCCGCGCGGCTGCAGGAACGTCCGAATGCCTGAGTCGCGAGTTCCGGGCTCTGATCCGCTCCCACCACGCTCCTCCGATGCCTCGACCCCTCCGGATGAGTCCGGCGATGCCGCCGACCGATTCGCTCGCGCCGGCGAAATCTTCCTGGAGCTGCGTGAGAAGGGCCTTGAGAAGCGAGAGCTTGAGCTCGACCGCGCCTGCGGCGGTGATGCCAGCTTGCGCGCCATGGTGCTGGACCTGCTCGTCGGGGACCGCAGCCCGCTGCCTGAAGAGGCGCTGGCCGACGACATCCGCGCCGTTCGCGAGGCGACCTTGGGTGACACGGCGGCCGCGACCGCACGGGGCGTGGATCGCATCGGTCCGTATCGCCTGATCGAGCGCATCGGCGAGGGCGGCTTTGGCGTGGTGTTCATGGCCGAGCAGGAGCGTCCCGTCCGGCGCACGGTCGCGCTCAAGATCATCAAGCTCGGGATGGACACCCGCCAGGTGATCGCCCGCTTCGAGGCTGAACGGCAGGCGCTTGCGATGATGGACCATCCGGGCATCGCCCGCGTCTTTGACGCCGGGGCGACGTCGACCGGGCGGCCGTACTTCGTCATGGAACTGGTCCGGGGCCTGCCGATTACCGAGTACTGCGACTGCCACGAACTGGTCGTCCGCGACCGGCTGGAACTGATCGTTCAAGTCTGCGCCGCGCTGGAGCACGCGCACCAGCGCGGCGTCATCCACCGGGACATCAAGCCGAGCAACGTGCTGGTCGGCGACAGCGAGAGCGGGGGGCCGCAGGTCAAGATCATCGACTTCGGCGTCGCCAAGGCGACCTCGGCCAAACTCACCGATCAAACGCTGGTGACCGAACTGCGGCAGATGATCGGCACGCCCGAGTACATGAGCCCGGAGCAAGCGGGGCACTCCTTGCAGGCCGTCGATACCCGGTCGGACGTATACGCCACCGGTGTGCTGCTGTACGAACTCCTCACGGGCACGACGCCGCTGGAGACTGACCAACTCCGGTCGGCGACGATGGCGGACGTTCAGCGGATCATCCGCGAGCAGGACCCGCCCAAGCCAAGCACCCGGGCCCGCTCAGGCCAGACAGACGCGACGAAAGCGAGGTCGAAGCGCTTCGTGTCGCAAGCGGATCTGTCGCGAGAGCTGCGCGGCGAACTGGACTGGATCGTGATGAAAGCCCCTGGAAAAGGATCGTTCCCGACGTTATCAGTCGGCTGGTGCACTTGCGGCGGACATCGGACGATACCTGCGGGGTGAGGCCGTGCTCGCCGCCCCACCGAGCCGGGTGTATCAGGCGCGGAAGTTTGTTGGTCGGCACCGCGCTGGCGTGGCCGCGGGCACAATGGTGCTGATGGCGATGATGGCGGGACTTGCGGGAACGACGTATGGACTGTTCAATGCCGAGCGGCAACGACGCGATGCAGTCGCACAACAGCAACGGGCCAACGCGAATGCCCTGGAGGCCAAGCGTCACGCGTACTCGGCGAGCATGCTTTCGGCGTGTCAGGCTCTGGACGCCAACCAGGCCGCCGTCGCTCGCTTGCACCTGAACGCCGCGCCCGAATCCCTCCGTGGCTGGGAGTGGCGGGCGTTGACTTCGCGCTTGGACACGTCGGTCCGCGCACTGGCCTGTCCGATGGCATGCCGGGGCTGGACGCCCGCCGAGGACCGGTACGCCAACGACATGTTCGCTCATCCCGACGGGAAGTCCTTCTTCACCGTCCGCGCATATGAGACCGACGCCGTACAGCGCTGGGACATGCAGACCGGTCGGCTGCTGGCCCGCTATCCCCGCCCGCTGGCGACTCCGCCGACAGTCACATCGTCGGTGTTCGCCACGGTCTCTGCTGACGGGCGCACGCTCAAGATCCTGTGCGAATCGACATATTCCACCGACCACTTCGTTGTCCAGTGGGATCTCATCGGGGGAGGAGCAACTCATCCCTCAGCCCTTTCCACCTCCTCCTCCGCCCCACAGGCGGACGCGTCAGAGCCCTCGGAACGTGAAGCGTCGTTGCCGAAACTGAGCGACCACATCCGAAGGTGGCCAAGTCCCGACGGCACGCTCCTGGCCCAGTCCGATCCGCGCGGAACCGTCGGGCTGTTCGCTGCCAAGACCCTCAAGCCCATTCGCGTGCTCCGCGGCCACGCCAATATGTTGACCAGCTTAGTCTATTCGATCGACCGTCAGGTGCTGGCCACCGGATCGCTCGATTCGACGGCTCGTGTCTGGAACCGGGCCGACGGGTCCGAACTGCTGTCCCTCAAGCACCCCGTCCCGGTCGAGGGCGTAAGTCTTTCGTCGGACGGCGCGATCGTGGCCACCATAGGCGTGGACCGGACCATCCGCGTGTTCGAGACTGGCACCGGAAGGGCTCTGGGACAGTTCACGAGCGACCGGCTGGTTCTCGGCGCGGTCATGCTCACGCCCGACGGGCGCTCCGTTGCCGGACGCGAGCGCGACGGAACGGTCCGATTCTGGGACATCGACGCGGGCGCGACAGTGAACCTCCGCGGGCACCGCGGCTACTTGAACTATGCACTGCCCGCACCGGCGGCGGGGCTGATCGTCTCAGCGTCATGGGACGGCTGGCACGGCGAAGCCGGGAGTGTGCGTCTGTGGGACGCGGAGACCGGCGAAGCGGTCGCTTCCCTGGGCCGCTCCGGAGAGGTCGCGTATGAACTGGCTGTATCTCCCGATGGGCGGCAGGTCGCGGCAATTCTCGTGAGTGTCGCGAGCCGGTGGACGCCCGCTTCCGAGGAAAACCACGGTCGGCTGGTGCTGATCGACCTGCAGAGCGGCGGGGTCAGTTCAACCGCCGCACGTGCCGACGCGCGGCCCAAGCGACCGCATGGGCGGGATGGTGTTTCATCCCTCCGGCGAACTCATTGCCATCGGAATGCTCGGTGCTCTGGAGATCCGACGAGCATCCGATATCCGAGCAGCGCCGCTTCGGACCGCGACGTTCGAGCAGTGGCAACTCACCGAGGTGGCCTGGAGCCCTGACGGCCGGATGATCGCCTGCGCAGCAATCAGACAGATGGAGGCGGGCACGCTCAGCGAAGCCCGGGCGTGGATCCTCGACGCGGACACGCTCGAGATCCACGCCACGCTCCAGACGCACAGGGCAAACGCGTTGGCGTTTACGCCCGACTCGTCGGCGCTGCTGGTGGCCGGGCGGACCGCTGGGCTCGTCCGCTGGTTTGACGCTCGGACCGGCGCGCCCCTCACCGACCTCCAAGCCCACGAGGGGCTGGTCAACGGCCTGGACTTCTCGCCCGACGGCACCCGCCTGGCCACCGTCGGCGGCGATGAGGGGGACATCATCGTCTGGGACACTACCGTCGGCCCGCCGTACAAGCCCGTGGCCCGCTTCCACGAGCGTGGCTTTGTTGGCAGTGCGAAGTGGGACTCCAGCGGCCGTCGTCTGATCGGCGCCTGTGACACGACGATACGGATCTGGGATGACGTACCGCTGCGAGAGCGAGTGGCCATGCGAGAGGCCCGCGCCACTGCGATGTCGAGGGTACGGCCGATTGTCGAACGCCTGTACCAGGAACTGCTGTCGCCGGAACTCGTGATGAAGCGGGTTCGGGAGTTGCCGGACCTCTCTGCATTGGAATCTCGCGCAGCGACCCAGGTTGTGATCGACATGTCGCTTGAGGCGGCGTCTGCGAGACCCGATGCAGCACGATCATCTGAGGTGGATGGTGTGCGTGGAGCTCGATAGTCGTCCGCATCACCCTGCAGCGGTCGGCCTGCCGAGCGTGCGGTGCATGGCCCAAGACATGATCGCCACGCCGATGAAGATGAAGCCCAGGAAGACGCCCGGCCACAGCAGCGTCGGTCCGTGCAGTTCGGTCGAGCCGCGTGCGAGGGCCTCAAGCACCCAGGTCAGCAGGATGGTGGTAGCGAGGGCGACCACCGCGAGAAAGCACCTCACCGGGAACAAGGCGCGGACTCGGCCATCCGGATCCAGCGCGAGGAAGCGCTGCTTGTGGGGCAGGTTGAACAGACCCGGCGAGCTTCGCGCAAGTCGTGGCAGGGCCAAGCCCGCGAAGACCAACAGGCCCAGTGCCAACGCGGTGCTGATGGTGGGAAGCAGGAACCACGTGCCGTATGACTTGGTTGCCCAAGACACGGGGCGACCGTCGATGTCAAAGCGGCTGGGGTAGCGGTCCGGGATGCTCGGATACCACGCGATCGCACGCCACCACAGCCAAGACAGGGACAGCAAGACAAAAAACCACAGCAATGCGAGGGGAGTCTTCATGGTCGAGTCTCGAGAACTGGTGAGTGCAGAACGTTCAGGGCCGATTCGCCGACTTGGCGAACCGCTCGCGGATCCAACGGGTGATCAGTTCGATCGCCACGGGACTCATCGTTTCTTCGATCTGGCCGTACTCCTCAACCCCGCCCGTTCCCGCGGTCTGGAACAAGTGGTTGAGCCCAGGGAGTTGCTTGACCGTCACGTCGGGGTTCTTGCCGGATCTGAGCGCGGCCTCGATCGCCGGGAGGTTCTGTGAGGCGACCACCTGCGTGTCCTTGGTTCCGTTGAGCGCCAGCACGGGCACGGTCAGTCGACGAAGGTCAGCAGCCGGGTCGGACGCAAGAAAGTGCTGGAACCACGGAGCTTGGAGAGACTGCACCTGAGCCAGAAGCCCCGCCTCTACCTTCGGCGGGAGGTCTTCGCCGAGCTGTGCCTGCGCCATCGCTCGCGTCAACTCGATCAGGCGAGCTTGGGACGCTCCTTGTGTGGCGGCGTCAAACAGCTCCCGGGCTGCCTGAGCGATCGACTCCGCTTTCTCGACGCTGGCGCCGCCGGCCAGAGCAAGTGCGCGGTTCTGCTCGATCATCAGTTGAGCCCCGTTCACACCCGGGGCGGCCAGGAGCACGACGAAGCCGACGGTGTCGTTGCCGGCAGCAACCATCGGCGCGACCTGTCCTCCCTCGCTGTGGCCAATGAGCCCAACGACCGAGACATCCGAGCGCTTCTTCAGCACGCCGACGAATGCTTCGGCGTCTGCTGCGAATGACCGCATCGTGGCCTGTTCACGCGATCCGGTGGACTCGCCCGTGCCGCGGTCGTCGTACCGCACCACCATCATGCCCGCCCTGGTCAGTGCGTCGGCCAGCACGAGGAACGGACGGTGGTTCAGTATCTCCGAGTCGCGATTCTGCGGCCCGCTGCCGCTGATCAGCACCACGGCTGGGAACGGCCCATCGCCCCTTGGTCTCGTGAGCGTCCCGGCGAGCGTGACATCCCCGTTTCGAGCCCGCACGGTCTCCTCGATGTACGGGTACGGCGGCTGAGGATCCTGCGGTCGGCGAGGTTTGGCACTGGCTCCACGCTGAAGGCTGAACGGGAAGCTCTGTCCGCCTTGCGTGAATGAACCAGCGATCTCGTTGCCTGAGATCTTGCCTTCGAATGTCGGCTGACCGGGAGCGCCCTGGATCTGGAAGCGAATCACATCCCCGCGCAGGCTGATCTCCGTGAGTGGCTGGCCGTTGGCGTTCTGATCCGGGATAGCGATCGTGCCCGCTTGCTCGGTGAATCGGACAATGACGCGCAGCGACTGGCCCATCACCTGAATCGCGCCGGACCACTGCCCCTGCACGCGATGGAGATTCTCGCTCGGAGTGGGTTGGGCCAAGAGCGGCATGCTCAAGCAACACGCCGCGACACACATGGCGATCAGACAAACCAGCGGACGCGGGAACACCATCAGCGGCTCCTGACTGCGAGAGAACGCCCCCAGGAGTATTCCTGACGACACGTTCAAAATGTCAAGAAATATGTGACCCGACGTCGCGATCTTCCGATCGACCGCCCCCGAATCGGCGATACTTGAGCCCATGACGCGCATTCCCGTCTACACGGCGACGACTCCGGCCCAAGTCCGGGCCTTGGCCAGCCCCATCCGGCTTGAGATCCTGACCTTTGCGACCGCCGTCGGCCCATGCTCGTTGCCAGAACTTGCGCGGGCGTGTGGTCGGCCAGCCGACAGTCTCTATCGACACGCTCGTCTGCTTTTGAAGCACAACATGCTCGTTGCCATCAAGGCGCCGGCGACCGATCGGAAGCTCAGGGCTGGTAGAGGACGCCGTGCGGAGCTCGTCGTGGATGCCGCGGCCGAGTTTTATCGAGTGGGCTTTGACCCGCTGACTGGTCGGGGCGCACCGGCGTTTCGGCGCCTCAGCGCCACGGCGTTCAAGGCGGCCAGCGGT
Organism: Phycisphaerales bacterium UBA4658; assembly: GCA_002405485.1. GTDB lineage: Bacteria > Planctomycetota > Phycisphaerae > Phycisphaerales > UBA1924 > UBA4658. The sequence continues at coordinate 534 of DHLW01000013.1, read as the reverse complement.
GTTCTTCGGGATAACGAGGGCAACCCTGAACTGGTGCTCGCTGGCCCAGACCGCAACTTCGGGGTTCGGTCCATCACGTCATGGCTGACACCTGAACAGCTTCGGGTCGTCGTCGAAGCCCTCGATACGGCAAAGAACCAGTTCGAACGCGGCATAGGTCCGGCCAGCGAGCGCCCAGCCGACGCGGTCTTGCATCATTTCACCTATGTGCTCGCTCCGGTGGTCCGCCGTCGCAGCGAGACTGGGCGCGAGGGCTGAGTCCCCTCATGCGGCGGACGTGGAGCGTGTACAGGCCGGTCTTGCAACAAAGCCGGTGAAGTGCGCTTTTCCATCCGGGCCGAGGCGAGTGTGTGCTCGAGGTCGTGGGAGTTCAATCCGCTCGGAGCGTGGCGGATTCCAAGGCGAGCCTGGGTTGAAGCAGTGATGCCGATCAGTTCGCAGACACCCCAGGGTGAGTGGGCGGGTTGGGGGGTTGGGGGGGTGGGGGGTGGGGGGGTGAATCAGCGTGCGCGGGTGGATTCAAGCGAGGCGGTC
>DHLW01000011.1:1264-23889 GCA_002405485.1 Phycisphaerales bacterium UBA4658 | reverse complement strand
TCGGGAGCTGGGCGGTGCTGGTGTTGGCCGGGCCGGTGATCTCGGTGATGTTCTCCTTGGTCGCGAGGGTGTAGGTGTCGGTGGTGGCCGGACCATCGATGGCGTTCGACCAGGTGTAGACGCGGAGGACGACGTCACGGGAGGTGTTGGGCGCGAACAGGAGCCCGAGGCCGATCTGCTCGACGTTGTCGATCGAGCTCTGGCTGGTGTCGAGCACGGCGTTGGTGTCGGCGTTGTAGGCGAAGAGGTCGAAGTCGGTGAGGGCCAGGCCGCCGGTCGGGATGCTCGACCCGTTGTACGAATCGTGCTTGTTCCAGACGAGCGTGGCCTTCTCGTTGCTGAACATGGTGCCTCGGAAGAGGCGTGAGCGGGGCGTCACGCTGGAGGCGTCGCCGTTGGTCCGGATGAAGACGTCGGTGGCGTTGATGTAGGTCTCGCCGGCGTCGAGATAGCCCCAGCCATAGGCCTTGTTCCAGTTGGAGCCGAAGGTCGCGAAGTCGTCGTTGTTGGCGGCGGTGTTGTTGTCGCTCCAGGCGTCGGCGGTGTTGAGGAGGACGGCCTTGTTGGCGAACGGGTTGGATGAACCGCGCACGTTGCCCAGCAGCAGGAACGTGCCCGTCACGTGCGGAGCAGCGCCGGACGTGCCGCCGAAGCCGACCCAATCATCCCCGGTCGCCCAGTTGGAGTTGGCGGCGGTGCACCCCTGGCTCGGGGCGGTGATGTCGGGCTTCTTTCGACCGCTGGCCGTTGGCCCGCGGCTGGAATCGAAGTTGATGAAGTCGTCGGTGCGGGCCTGGGTCTGGTTGTAGTTCATGTTGGCCACGGCCATGCAGTTGAACGCGGTGCCGGGGCGGGTCAGGCTGGTGTCGGCCGAGCCGCTGTTGCCGCAGCTCTTGACGAGCAGCAGGTCGTTGTCGTCGACGAGCGCATCGCCCCACGCCTCCTGATCGGTGTAGTCATCGGGGTCGGCCTGCCCGAAACCCCAGGAGACGTTGATGGCTTCGGGATCGTCGCTGGCCGTGGAGACCATCCAGTCGCCGTCGCCGTAGAAGTCGCTGCCGGCATAGCCGACCAGGAACTTGTCGGCGCCCGGTGCGACGCCGCGGTTGGTGGCGTCACGCGAGGTGATGATGCTCCCGACGCACGTGCCGTGACCGTCGGTCAGGTCGGTCGTCGAGACACCCGGGGCGGTCAGGAACCCGCCGATGCCGACGAAGCACGGGTGATTCTGCTGCACGCCCGAGTCGAGTGTGCCGAAGTCCCACGTGACGCCGGTGAATCCGGCGTTCCAGAACGTCGGCGCGCCGATGGAGGGAACCGTCTGGTCGATTTCCTTGGAGCCCGGGACCTGCTCCCAGACGCGGTGCACGAGCGGATCGCCGTTCAGGGCCGCGATCGAGCGGCCCGGGAGCGTTGCGGTCACGCCGTTGCTGGCGATGAGCTGGCCCGTGATCTTGCCGCCGAGCTTCTGAATCGTCTGCGCGATCGTCGCCTGATCGGCGGCGATGAGCGGGAGGATGTTGCGACGGACCTGCATCCGGACCTGATTCTCGATCTGCTCGATCTGCTCGCTGAGCTGCTCGTGCTGGAGTTGCTGCGGCACGGTCAGGGCGTTCAGCCCGACCTTGCGATCGCTCAGCCACGCGCTCTCGGCCTCCGCGTCCATCGACTCTGACGGGCGCAGCGAGCGATGCAGATCCTGCACGGCCTGACGCAGCGGCTCGAGCCGGGGCTCGGCCTCGGCCCGCAGGCGACGCATCTCGCCTCGCCACGGATTGCTGTTCAGGCGGATCACCACCGTGAACTCGCGATCCGGGCTGAGCAGGGCCGCGGCGGACAAGGCGTCATCGACCCGGGCCGGCGGATTGGCCTGCTGCCACGCCGAGAGCTGCTCGGCGGTGAGCTCCTCGCCCGTGGCGACGTTCGTGTACACCGTGACACCCTCGCCACCGCGATAGCCCTTGGTCACATGGAACCACTGGCCGTTGGGTGCCTGGTAGCGGCCGGAGTCCAGAACTTCGGTGAATGCCGGGGCCGGCGTGTTCACCCGAACCTGATCGGCCAGGGCCATCCCGGAGATGGACACAGCCACCCCAACGGATCTGAGAACTGCATGAATGGACAACATCGTGAACTACTCCTGTCTGCGTGTGACCGTTTCGCGGCATGCCACGGGTGCCTGGCGGTCTGCCTGTGTGTGCCCAGCCGCGCACCAGCCCTTGGCCGGCACGGGGTGCCGCACAGAGTCATGCGTTCCAGCGGCCCTCACCAGCCAGACTTTGTCACGATCAGACGACAGAATTACACGGAACCTGCCCGAGACGGCAAAGATGCTCGTTCGGGACCGGGCACATTCCCCCCATTTGGGGTTATCCGGACGTGGGACGGGTGTCGGCTCGGAAAGCCCGTTCGCGGATCGGCTTGGCCGGACTCCCGGCACACAGATGCCACGCCGGGAGGTCGCTCGCGAACACACTGGAGCGAGCCCCAACCACGACCCCGTCGGGAATGGCCACTCCTGGTGCGACAAAGACGTCGGCGGCAAGCCAGACGTTGGCCCCGAGCGTGATCGGGGCGGTCGTCAGCGGCTGGGTGGGATCGTCAAAGTCGTGGCTCGCCGAGCAGAGGAAGGAATAGTGGCTCACCGTGCTGCGTGGGCCGATGGTGATAGGGGCGACGGCGTAGATGTCGGTGCGATCCCCGACGCAGGCGTGTTCGCCCATGGTCAGGTTCCACGGCGCCCAGACGCGAGCGCTCGGGTAGATACGGGCGGAGGGGTGCAGTTTGGCGCCGAACAAGCGATAGACGAGGTTGCGGTAGCGATGTAGAAATCGCGGGCTGGGACGAATCAGCAGAGTCCAGGCGAACGACCACGCAAGCCGAGCCAGGCGGTTGCCCAGGGTGTGCGGAGAGGATTGCTGTGGGGTGGCGGGGTGCATGGTGCGGCCTAGGTCCGTGCGACACGCCCAAGGCATGCCCTGGTGATGGCCCATGCCTCGATGGGGCTCAGGATTGCGGGGAACGGGCTGGTCTGTCTGAGCCGCTGCCCCTCGTCGGTTTCGGCGAGGGGCACCCGCCGCGGGTGGTCCCAGCCGCGGTCAACGATGGACTCCCGCTCTTGGTAACACCGGATCAACGACAACGCGTCGGCGCTACGCGCACTTTGGGGCGAGAGGTGCTCTCGGGCAACGCTCACACTCGCGGGATCGACATCGATCCGGGCCGCGATTGCTCTCGCGGGTTCCAGACCGGCTCTGTCGATGTCCGCGTGACCGGGCATTCCTAACTCTATCGGCCGGATGGACTCCCGACCCGAGCCCGAACCGCGCCTGCCGACGACGTGCTCAGTGGTCAGTCCGGCGCATGATCCGCAGCGCGATGATGCCAATGGCGATCAGGAGGATCACCCCCGCGATGGCGAGAGCGATGGTCTCGCTCTTGGTGCGCGGCGTGGGAACGTCCGCGTACTGGGCGGTCTGTGAGCCCGGCAAGGTGGTCCGCGTCTGCGCCAGCATGATCGATAGATCTGCCGTGGATGATCTCACACGCGAGCCGGCTTCAGCCCCCGCTCCAGCACATCACAGAACGCGCCGCACAGCGTGGGCTTGCTGAGCCGCGTCTGGATCACATGCCGGGCCAGGTCGCCCATCGCGGCGAGTTTCTCAGGCGGGGCCTCGATGATCTCGCGGATCACGCCGGCGGCCCGATCCACGTCGCCGTGAGGGATGTGCCAGCCGATGGGTTGCTTCTGAGGGCGATCTTCCTGCCCCCGCGTGCCCGCGACAAGGTCGCTCACGTGGCAGGGGTCCGGGGCCAGCAGCACGATTGGGCGAGCCACGGCCATGGCGCCGTAGATCTTGCACGGGTGGATGATGCCTACGGCCTCATCGCCCACGCTGACCAGGTGAGCGTCGGCGGCAGAGAGCGAGTAGCGGAGCTGGCTCAGCGGCTGATACGGCAAGCTCAGCATGTTGGCGAGCTGATGCTCCTTGATCGTCGCTTCAACCTCTTTCTTGCGCACGCCGTCGCCGATGAAGAGGAAGGCGACACGGGGATCGTCCTTGAACCGCACGGCGGCCTTGAGGAACGTCTCCAGCGGGAGCGCGAGCCCGTGGTTGCCGGAGTACATCAGCACGCGCTTGCCATCGAGCTTGTGCTCCTTTCGGAACGGGTTGTCCGAGTGCGATACGGGCTCAACGGAATCCTCATGGGGCCAGACGGGCAGGATGTGCATGCGATCGCCGACGTCGAGCTTCGCGTTCATTGTTTTGGCCATGAACTTGTCGAGCACGACCACGTCGCTGCTTGCAGAGAGAATGCGGCGGTTGAAGAAGTCCATCAGCCGGGCGGGAAACGAGCCGGGCCTGATCTTGCCGAGGGAGACGAGCTGGTCGGGGTTGATGTCCATCACCCAGAACTTCACGGGCACGCGCCCGAAGCGCAGGATGCGGATGATGAGCGCGGCGATGATGCACATGGGCGGGCTGGTGGAGACCAGGATCGCGCCAGACTCGCCCTTGGACCCGCCGAGCCCGCGTGTGAACACGCCGTGCAAGATGGTCTGCAGCATGAACAGCCCCGCGGCCAGGGCGCGGACGGGGAGCGACTTTTTGCCGAAGCTCGAGAGCGGCAAGCGCGTGATCTGAACCCCGTCGATCACCTCGCTGGGCTTGTAGCGGATGTTCGGGTCGTTATACCCGCGAGCGGACGTGAGGACCTTGACGCGCCAGCCGCGCCGGGCCATCTCGGCGGCGGCATCGGCCATGTGCTGGCCGACGCTGGCGGGGTCCGGTACATAGACCTGGGAGAGGATGAGCAGGGTTCTTGGCATGGTGGTCCGAACTCAGTGCATCGGCCCGATTCGCCGCCGTCACCAGCAAATCGCGGGCTCGATGGCCCCCCCGGGGCCCGGGGGAGGGGAGCGTATGAACGGTCGCATCCCGGGAGGGGGTACCGCACTGCCGCCCCTGCCGGCAAAGTCATGGACTGCGGCGAGCGCGGGTGGCGCGGCCTGGCAGTTCCTGCAGCTCCACGGACACGCCGGGGGCAAAGCTCGTCGTGATCCGAAACGGCTCGCCCTCGAGCGGCACGATCCGAAGTTCGGACACTGGTCGCAGGACCAGATCCCTGTCGACCACACACGGCACGACATGCGTCCACTCGACGCGCACCGGGTCATCGAAAGCTCCGCCACGAACCCGGCGAAGCTCGAAGCCGCGCTGCGTGAGCCCATGGATGGGCACGTCGCCGCCGAGGCGATAGGTCAGGGCCACGCCGGAGATGTCGGTCCGGCGATAGGCGTGGCGGAGCACGGGGGTGATGGTCGAGGGCAGCTCGAACGCGCCGCGGAAGACCGCATCGAACCCCGCATGGCCGGTCGCCGCGGGCTTGGCATCGATGATGAGCGGGACGAACACCGTGCCAGGGGCCGGGTTCGGCACATGCTCAACAAGCCGCGCGACGATCTCCGAGTCGATGCGAGACTGGTTCCTGAACGCGGCCTGGAAGCCCATGCACGCGATCGCACCAAGTATCGCGATCGCCGCGACACACAGTGACGAGGCGCACGTGACGGGCCAGCGCCAGCGCTGCCGCACCCGCCGCGCAGCCGCCTCACACGCCGCGGCGAGCGTGATCGTGGCCCCAAGCAGCGGGACATAAAGCGAGCGCAGATCGATCTCCGGCGACACGGTCAGGGCGATCGGCACCAGCGCGCCAACGGAGACGCAGAGACCAAGAGCGGCAACCCGCCACAGCGGCGACGTCGGCACCGGCGCTCGCACGATCGGCTGGCCGCGGGATCGCACAGCAAGCACACAGAGCGTGACCACAAGTCCGCACGCCAGCATGGTCCAGATCATGCCCGTTGGCGTCACGAGCAGTGGCTGCGCCGCCTCGAGTGCCCCGAGGACGATCTGCCGCGCCCGCTCGCCGACAACGGCGTCGGCCACCTCTCCGGCGAGGTCGGCAATGCGGGTGGGGAGCCGTCCGGGGCTCACCAGTGACGACGCCTGCCCGCGAGCGCCGCCGGGGGCAGAGTTCAGCAGCAACGACACATACAGCGCGCACGCGGCGAGTGCGGCCAGGGTCAAGATCGCTTGCCGGCGGAGGCCATCGCGCCGATGAAGACCAGCGGGTACCCCACAGGCCGCGGCGATCGGGATCGCCAGGAGCGCGCCCGCGGCGGGCTCATACCAGCACGCCGTCACGAAGGCCAGCGCGAACATGAGCGCCGCGTGAGACGTCCTCGGGGGCGCCGCGGCGCTCGCGCGAGCCGCGCGCAGCGCCCAGAGGAGGAACAGGCACGAGATCGCGTTGCAGCTCGCGCTCGTCCACAGCACCGCCTCGGCGTGCAGCGGACACACCATGAACAGCGACGAAGCGCACACGGCGATGGTGCGCCCGGCTCCGAACCTCACCAGCGTTCGGTACAGCAGGAAGCACACGCCCAGATGAACCAGCGCAAGCTCGAGATGCCCGATCCACGGCCGATCGAACGAGAGCGTGTTCACCGCGTACACGTGGATAAGGTGCAACGGCCGCCAGAAGTAGGGCCAGCGCGTCCACGGATGGCGAGCCAGATCGACCTCGCCGGTGAGGGGGCTGATCAGATGGGCGATGTAGTCATCGCTGAACTTGCCGGTGTCGCCAAGGAGCACAAGCGTGGCGCCAAACCAGAGGATCAGCGCGAGCGCGACGAACGCCAGAGCGACGGCCGATGGTCTGCGGAACCGCACAGTGAATCACAGGCGCGCGGGGGGAACATGTCGACCCGGGCCCGTCGCAATCACGCGGCCTGATGCGCCGCACCCGCGGAGGATGATCCGGTGCGTGGCAGGATGTCGCCGTCCTTGGCGCCCTGGCCGCGGAGCACAAGGTCGTACTCCGGCCACGCCCTCACCTGGCCGAGCACCTCGGCGATGGTGGTGAACTTGAACGTCTTCAGCACCTCGCGCAGCTTGCCCTCGCACCCGGCGATACCGACGTAGTACTTGAAGTACTTCTTCCACGGCAGTTTCAGTCGGGGCTGCGTCGGGTCCACCTCGCGCGGATGGATGTAGCTCATGCCGGGGCGCCCGGCGCGGTGGTTCTGGCGATATCCGTGCTTCACGAGCGCCATCGGGAACAGCCGAAGGTAACCGCCGCCGGAGAACGGCATGGTCCTGCCGAGGAAGTCCATGACGCTCACCGGCCAACACTTCATCGTGCTCTGCGCGCCCCACCTGGTCGCGGGAATGTTCAGCAGGAAGGGGTCTCGCGTGAATCCCTCAACACCGCCGTGATCGCGGGCGGCGGGCACGATGCTCACGTCCACCTCGATCCCGTGCTTGCGGAGGATCGGATAGGCGTACGCGAAGGCCTCGCGCTTCATGCTGAAGCCCGGCGCGCGGAAGCTGTTTACCGGCTGGCCACTGATCTCGCGGAGCACCTTCAGGCACTGCCCGATGTCGGCGTCGAACTCCTCGGGCGTCTGCTCGTACACCACGCGGTGATAGTGCGTGTGGCACCCGATCTCGTGTCCCGCGTCGGCGAGCCGCTTGATGAGCGAGGGGTACTTCTCGGCGACCCAGCCGACGGTCAGGAACGTGCCCCGCGCGCCGGCCTCGTCCAGAAGGCGCATCAGGATCTCGGTGTCCTTCACCACAAACGGCGGAGCCGAGTCCCAGGTCTTCGGATCGGTGTACGGCGTGTCGGCGGCGCAGATGTGCCACCACTCTTCGAGATCGACACAGAAGGCGTTGAGGGGTTGCTCGCTCATGGCTCTGCTCGGCCGCTATTCCTCACTCGGGCCTCGGGAACTGCTTGATCACCTTCGCCGGGTTCCCCTGCACCATCGTGTACGGCGGCACGTTGTTCACGACGACGCTGCCGCTGGTCACCACGCTCGCCTTGCCCACGGTCACGCCCGGCATCACCACGCTGTTGACGCCGATGAAGCAGTGGTCTTCCAGCACCACCGGCTTGAGCACCACGGGCACCAGGCCCGTCTCTCGCAGATAGTGCGGAGCCTTGATGTGGGTCATGATCACGCACCCGGCGGTGATCCGCACGTCGTTGCCGATGGTGATGTTCTCGGGAAACGCGGTCTCGACGATGGCGGTCGGGTCGATGAACACGTCTCGGCCCATCTTGACGCCGCGCCACTTGTGCAGGGTGAGGATCACCCCGCGCGGGGCGATGCGCACCATGTGGCCGAGGAACCAGTTCCGCCAGATGTAGTTCCACGCCAGCCAGATCACCGATCGATTGCCGCGATCTTTGGCGCTCGCGGCGGCGTCGCCGAAGAGGCCCTTGGACTTGCCTGACGCGTATGCGCTGTTCACCGTCGCCGCCTGCACGCGCGGTTCGGAAGCGACGACGGGCTCGCTCTTGAGCCGCTCGGCAGGGCTTGGGGGCGAGGGCGACTCCTGCATGCGTGCCGCGGTTCGCTGCTCCAGGAACCGGATGACGTCGACCTCGCGGACGAGCCCCAGACCCGCAAAGGCCGCACGCGGATCAAGCTGATGCTCGTCGATCAGCCGCTGGGCCTTTCTGCTGATCGTCTGCGTCGTGATCGGCGACGCCGGAAGCTCATGCCCAGAGACGCTCGACGAGCCCGACGCACCAGCGCCGGATCCAACCACCGCCTCGGTCCCAGTGCTCCCCGAGGCCATCCGATCCCGCAGGCGATTGCTCGATCGCACGGGCGCGGCTGCCGGCGCCGTGTGTCCATTGGCCGCGGGCTCGATGTCACGGGCCCGTGCCGGCGCGCCGGGATCGCGCACGACGTCGCTCGCGCCCGGCGCGGATTGCAGCACCCGGCCGACCAGCTCGCCGATGGGCACCTCGGCGCCCTTGGCGTGGATGATCTCCAGGAACCCCTCGGCCTCGGCCTCGACTTCCAGCACGGCCTTCGAAGTCTCGATGGAGCAGACGTGCTGCTTTGCGCGCACGACCTCTCCATGGCGCGCGTGCCAGTCCTGAACCGTGACGACATCGTCGTTCACGGTCTCACGCGGCACGCGGATCTCCGCGAGCACGCCCGGCGTCGTGTTGGGCTCAGTGGACGAACTCACGCACGATCTCCATGGCCTTGTTCACCACCGCCGATGCGCCGGGCAGGCAGTGCTGCTCCAGCGGCCGCGCCGCCGGGATCGGGTTGGGCGTCGCACTCACGCGCCGTGCCGCGATGCCCAGATGCCCGAAGCGCTCCGCCGCCTGCGCGATGACTTCGGCTCCAAAGCCCGCGAAACCCTGTCCTTCTTCTACCACGAGCAGCTTGCGTGTCTCGGTCAAGCTCTGTTCGAGGACGCCCACGTCGAACGGATACAGCCGCGTCGGCATGAACACGTCGCAGACGATCTCCTCGTCCTGGAACAGCCGCACCGCCGCCTCTTCAACGTCGAGGGACATGCCGCCCACGCTCAGCACGGTCACGTCGGCCTGGCCGTGTGCGCCGAGCTCGGGCTTCAGCCGGGCCGTCGGGAAGAGTTCGTCGGTGAAGAGCAGATCGAACCCCGCCGGGGGCTCGGCGTGGACATTCTGCCCGTAGAGGATCTTGTTCTCGATCACGAGCGTCGGCAGTTCGATCGTGCGGAACAGATCCGCGTACATCATCGCGGGGGCATAGCGATGGTGCAGGCAGAGCACCTGCGTGTCGGGCAGGCCCAGGAAGTGCTTCTCGATGCTCTGGCTGTGCGTCGCCGCGTAGCCGCGCTTGCCGCCCATGGGCGTGCGCAGGATCACCGGGATGCGCACCTTGTCGTTGAACATGAACTTGAACTTGGCGGCGTGGTTGATCCACTGATCCATGCACAGGGTCATGAAGTCCCCGAACATGATCTCGACGACGGGGAGCATGCCGCGCATGGCCAGCCCGTTGCCGATCCCGGCGATCGCGCCTTCGGAGATCGGCGTGTTCCGCACGCGCTCGGGCCACCTGGCGCTCAGACCCATGGTGCACTTGAACGCGCCGCCATAGGGCGACTCGATGTCCTCGCCGATCACCACGAGGTTCTCGTGGTCGGCCATGCCCTGCTCCAGGCCCTTGCGGACGCTGGCGACGCCCTTCTCCTTCTCAAAGCTCTTCCGCATCCAGCGATAGCCCCGGGCGCGATGCGTGTTGCGGGCGATCGCGTCGTCGACCGCGCCCCACGGCGCGCTCTCGGCCTGCTGCACCGCCTGCTCGATCTCCTGCTCGATCTCGCGGATGAGCGTCTGCCAGCGCGGATCGTGCTCATGCTGCTTCAGGAGCACGTTGATCGGGTCCTTGTCCCGATAGGGCTGCACATAGTCCTCGGGCCGGTTGTCGTCGCCCTTGGAGTGGGCCATCAGCCGGAACGTGTCCACGCGGTGCCACGCAGGACGGCCGGTGCGCCGGATCTCCTCTATGCACGCCTGCATGTTCTCAAAGAGCTTCGACCACTCCCACGTGTTGGAGTGCCAGGACCTGATCCCAAACGCCTCAGCCCGCGCGTTGATGTCGCCTGCGAGGGTCTGCTGCTGGCTGGTGGACTGCGCAAACAGGTTGTTCTCATTCACCAGCAACACGGGCAGGTCCCACTTGCTGATGATGTTCATCGACTCGTAGAGCGCGCCCTCGCCCAGTGTGCCGTCGCCCACGTAGACGACGCCGATGCCGCCGGTCTTCTGCATCTTGTGCGCAAGGGCCATGCCCGCGGTGACGGGCACGATTCCGCCCTGGATGCCGTTGGAATAGAACCCGTCCTGCTGCACGTGCTGCGACCCGCCGCGACCTGCGCACACGCCGACGCTCTTGCCCATGATCTCGCCGATGAGCCCGACGATGTTCCGGCGATAGGCCAGAAAGTGCCCGTGCCCTCGGTGGTTGCTGAACAGCGTGTCGGCGTCGTTCAGACATCGGGCCACGCTGACGCCGACAAACTCCTGCCCGATGCAGGTGTGGACGGTGCCGAAGAGCTTGCCCTCGCTGAAGAGCTTGAGCAGCCGCTGCTCGACGAAACGGATCGTGAGCGCGGCTCGCAGATCTCCAGCGTATTGGTCAAGCAGGTCGCTCACTCATGCTCCGAATGCACACAAGACTCGCCTCTTGTGGCACAGGCTTCCCGCCTGTGTTCCTGACTCCAGACAAGCACACAGGCTTCCCGCCTGTGCCACCAAGCACGGTTCAATCGCTCTTACCGGCTCTTGGCCTTCTTCTTCCCACTGGCCTTCCTGCCCGCGGGCTTGCTCTTGGCCGGCTTCTTCGCCGTGCCGTTCTTGCCGTGCCCCTTGGAGTCATGCCCCTTGGAGTCATGGTAGTTGAACTCGACGAACTTCTTGCCCGAGCCGTACTTGGCGAGGTACTCGCCCTCGATCCACTCATACGTCTTGGCCATGCCGTCGGCCAGCCGCGTGTCGGGCTCCCAGCCGAAGACCTTCTGGATCAGCGTGTTGTCGCTGTTGCGACCGGCGACGCCCTTGGGCGCGTCGAGCTTGTACTTACGGGCCAGCTTCACGCCGGCAATGTCCTCGGCGATCGACACGAGCTGATTGATGCTCACCAGCTCGCTCGAGCCCAGGTTGATCGGCTCCACGAACGTGTCGTGATTCGTGATCGCCTGGATGCCCTTCACGCAATCGGTGATGTACATGAACGACCGCGTCTGCGTCCCGTCGCCCCAGATCTCGATCTCCAGCTTGCCGGAGTGCTTGGCGTGCATGACCTTTCGGCAGATCGCCGCCGGGGCCTTCTCGCGCCCGCCTTCCCACGTGCCGAACGGACCGTACACGTTGTGGAACCGGGCCACGCGGGCCTGCGTGCCGAAGTCCTCGCGGAAGTGGCGGCACATGCGCTCGCTGAAGAGCTTCTCCCAGCCATAGCCGTCCTCGGGCATCGCCGGATAGGCGTCCTCTTCCTTCAGCGCGGTCACGTTGGCGTTGCGCTGCTTGTCGGCGTTGTACACGCACGCGCTGGAGGCGTAGAAGAACCGATCGACGCCGACCTCCTTCGCCGCCATGAGCATCTGCGTGTTGATCATCACGCTCAGCATGCACTCGGCCTTGTGCGTCTCGATGAACCCCATCCCGCCCATGTCCGCCGCGAGCTGGTAGACCTTCGCTCCGCCGCGACCCTTCATCACCTTTCGGCAGACGTCCAGGTTCATCAGGTCGCCCTTGGCGCCGGCCATGTTCGTCACGCCGCGATGCACCTGGTACCACCCATCCAGCGGCTTCTTGTCCACGCTGACGATGTTCTTGTACCCCTGCTTCAGAAAGTCGGCGACCAAATGGCCCCCGATGAAGCCGCCGCCGCCACAGACGATGATGGGCTGATTGCGATCGATGCGAGACGCCATGGTGAACAGACTCCCAGAACAGGCAGGTCCGAGAAAGATCATCCTGAATCAGCGCGCCGGGCTCGGCATCCAACCGCCGAGCGGCGCGCACACACAACACAACTGTACATCGGCTCAACCCGAGCGGATCACCAGTCGCCCGGTCAGGGCATCACCCGGCGTCGCGCACCCCGGAAGGCAACGTCGACCGCCGCCCACGGGCCGTTCCCGTCAGACTGGGGTTGGCAGGGGCGGTCGTATTCATGCCAGCGCGAACCGGCTCCGCACCCCCCGAACGACCGAACACCTGGCGGCCGTCATCTGCAGGCCCTTGCCCGCTCGACTCCGGGCTCTCTGCCCGACCAAATGCCGTGTCCGGACGCAACGATTCATCTCTCGTAGGCATGTCAAGACCTCACTCGAAGGCCAGAACTCCAGCGGGACTCCCCCTTCCCGCGAGCCCGGCGACCGGGCACACACGCCCGGGCCGGTCCTACGCACCGAGATCGTCGATTGTGCGGCAACGCTGAATCCCAACTTGTTGATCTTTGATGTTCGCGTCCTGTTTGGACTCGGGAACGTGTCGGCTGGCACCCGGCCGGTCAATCCTGGCCAACCTTCAGTTCCGCCAATGCGCCAATCAGCCGCCCGTGCAACCCCGCCGGCGCACCGACGATCCCCGCGCTCCCCTCCAGTCCGCGTCCACGCGAAAAGTCCAGCGGCCGACCCAGGACGTCCGTCACCACGCACCCCGCCTCGCTGGCGATGAGCATGCCCGCGGCGTGGTCCCAGATCCGCTCCACGTACCCCTTGCGACTGGGGAGGCGCAGATACACGTCCGCATCTCCACGCGCCACCAGCGCATACTTGCACTGGCTGTCCACCCGAATCGCCGGGAGCGTCGGTCCGGCCAGCGCCATGACCCGCTCGGCGACCTCCTGCCGCGTGTGCGCGGCCTCGACACTCTCGGCCAGGCGCGCGGGCTGGTCCGCCGCCATCGGCTCGCGCTCCAGCAACGTGTCATAGAGCGCATCCCCCTGCTCCCAGAGCATGCTCGCCCCATCTCCAAGCACCGCCGCATACATCGAACCACCCGAATCTCCGGGTGCCGGCTCATGGGCAACACCGATGGCGCCTTCGCCAGGCCGGAGATTCGGACATCCCAGCACGCCGATCTCAACGCGGCCTCGGCGGATGTAGGCCAGCGATACGCAATACTGCTCTCCGCGAAGAAAACCCTTCGTCCCATCGATCGGATCGAGCGTCCAGAATCCGCGATCGTCGTTGCGCGGCTCACCCCCGCCGCGATCGACCGCCAAGAGCACCTCGCGCTCGCCCGCGCCGGGCCACACGCCGCTGCGCCGGAGCGCGTCCACCGTCGCCGCCAGATGGGCCGCGTGCTCGGGCTGGCGCAAGAACTCCGCGGATTCCTCGGCAACCAGCGGGACCTCCGGCTCGCCCTCAGCGAGGATCGCCGCCACGATCGCCTGCGATGCATAGTCCGCGATCGTCACCGGCGAACGGTCGTCCTTGGTCATGTGACGATGCGCGTTCAGCTCGCCCTGCACAAGCCGACAGACGCTCATCGCCTGAGTCACGGCGTCGATGGCAAGGTCGTGAAGCGCGGCGTGGTCAACAAGCATCCACCGACGATAGGGGCGCAAGCCCGGCAGCCCCCCAGGATCGCCGACGCGCCCGCACACGCCGCCCCGCCCGTTGGCATCTCATCGCCCGATCACCCGCACGCACGCTCCGACACACGCCTCCACGGTCATCTCCGCCGTCTTGAGCACCAACTCCGGGTTCGTTGGCGGCTCATAGGGTGCATCGACGCCGGTCATTCCCGTGATCTCGCCCGCCGCGGCCTTGCGATACAGCCCCTTCGGATCCCGCCCCTGGCAGACCGCGAGTGGGGCGTCGACGTAGACCTCGATGAACCGCAGCGGGCCATGCGCGTCCAGTTCGTGCATCGCTCGGCACGCGTCCCGATCCGCCCGGTACGGACTGATGACGCTCACGATCACGACGCACCCGCTCTCGGCCATGAGCTTGGCCACCTCGCCGATGCGCCGGATGTTCTCCGCCCGGTCGGCGGGTGAGAATCCCAGGTCACGATTCAGGCCATACCGCAGATTGTCGCCGTCCAGCCGGAACGCCCGAGTCCCGCGCTCAACGAGCGTTCTCTCCAGGGCCCCGGCGATCGTGCTTTTGCCGCTCCCGGAGAGCCCGGTCATCCACACCGTCTGCCCCACCGTCCCGAGGCGCTCGAACCGCTCCGCACGCGTCAGCCGAGCGTGATCCCAGCGGATGTTTGCACTCACCGGCGCTGCACCCGCACCGGTCTTGGCCGTCGGACCTTGAGAGGGTGGGATCACCGAATCGGACATGCGAGACACTCCGTTTGGGGTGGTCGAGCGACCTCCAAGCGTATCGGGCGCATCATCCGACTCGGGAAACGCCTGTTTCTTCACAAACCCGAGGAAAAACAGGTGCCGAAGACCGGCGAGATGCGAGAATACACGTGGAGGTGTTTCATGTTCACCTTCCGTCACAGCGCACCAGTTGCCTGCTCACCCGAAGCGTTCGACGAGTTCTGCAAGACGCTGGACCGGCACTATCCTCGGCTGGCACCCACGCACGCGTTCGCCAAGTTCTTGCGCGGCGACGGTCTGACCATTGGTTCGATCCTCGAAGCGGAAGAGACCCTCGAAGATCGCGCCCATCGCGGACGAGTGCGCGTCGAGAAAGTGGTCCCCGGCGAACGCGTGGAGTTCGCCGCAACGTTCCCACGCTCGCTCATCGGCCTGCGCATCACGCTCGAGTTCGAGCCGCCCACCGGGCCGGGAATCCCGGCCCTGTTCACCATCGATCTGTGCGCCGGATCCACGCCGATCTTCGGACCGCTGGCCATTGCCATCGCCCGCGGCCGGCTGACGCGTCTGGAACCCGTCCTCCGCCGACACCTCGAAGAGGTCGCCGGCAACGCCGCACGCATCATGGAAGAGCTCGCCAGCGGTCACCAGCCGACCCATCCCGCCGTACCCATGGCGGGCTGAACCGACCTCAGGACACCCCGCGGTACCACTCGATGGTCCGCCGCAAGCCCACCTCCAGCGGCGTCTGCGCCGACCAACCGAGCAGTTCGCGGGCCCGGGTGGTATCCAGGCACCGCCGGGGCTGGCCGCCTGGCTTGGTCGTGTCCCACGCCACGCGTCCGGCATAGCCGGCAAGCCGGGCGATGAGCGCGCTGAGATCGCGGATCGAGATCTCCTCGCCCGATCCGAGGTTGATCGGCACGGGTTCGCCGCTGCCCAGGAGCGCACGCTCTGAGGCCTTGAGTATTCCCGCGGCGGCGTCGTCGACGTACAGAAACTCGCGCGTGGGCGACCCGTCGCCCCAGTTCACAACCTCCGGGGTCCCGGATCGCTGCGCGTCCACGAATCGCTTGATGAGCGTCCCGCAGACATGGGCGTTGCGCACGTCGGCGATGTTGTCCCCTGGCCCGTACAGGTTCACGGGGATCACGCATCCCCCGCGCACGCCGTACTGCCGGTGATACGCGTCAAGCATCTGCCACCCCGCGAGCTTGGCGACGGCGTATGGCGCACTCGCCGCATCCGGATACCCGCGCCACAGATCCTGCTCGCGAAACGGGATCGGAGCATCGGCCGGATAGCTCGTCATGGAGCCGACGTGCACGAACGCCGCCCCGCGCTCAGGAAGCTTCGCGAGCCGAAACTCCTCGATGAGATTCATGGCCATCGCGGCGTTCTCGAAGAAGAACCGCCCCGGCTGGTCCTTGTTGGCCTGGATCCCGCCCACGGCCCCGGCGCAGTGGATCACGAGCGTCGCCGGCTTGCCGCCAAACGCCTCCGCGTACAGTCGCCGCGTCGCCAGACGATCCGTCAGGTCATACTCGCGAGATCGCACAGCAAACGTCTCGCACCCGGCCAACGGCCCGCCCATCGAGGCCAGGGCGCGCACCACCGCCGACCCGAGAAAGCCCCCGCCGCCCGTCACGATGACACGGTGATCGCTCATGCCTTCACCACCCTGGCCGGGCCGCTCGTTCCGCGCATCGCGTCGCGCGTGTCGATCACCAGCCGGGCGTGCCGGGCGATGAGCGACCAGTCGATCGCCGAGTGCGCTGTCGAGATGAGCACGCAGTCGCACCGCCTGAGAGCCGTCGGCGAAAGCCGCACGCTCCGCATCTGCAGGTCATACTTCCGCATCGCGTGCGTTCGCGGCACGTGCGGATCGTGGTACTCCACCTTCGCCCCGCGCCGCCGAAGCAGCTCGATGAGCTCGAAGCTCGGGCTCTCGCGCACGTCGTCGATGTCCGGCTTGTACGCCAGTCCCACGACCAGCACGCGGGCCCCGCGCAGCCCCCGGCCCTGCTCACGCAGCGCGCCCGCCGCACGCTCCACCACATACTCGGGCATCTGGTGGTTGATCTCCCCGGCGAGCTCGATGAAACGCGTCGTCATCCCCACGCGCCGAGCCTTCCACGCCAGATAGAACGGGTCGATCGGGATGCAGTGCCCGCCAAGCCCCGGCCCCGGATAGAACGCCTGGAACCCGAACGGCTTGGTCTTCGCCGCCTCGATCACCTCCCACACGTCCACGCCCATCCGCGTGAGCAGCACCTTCATCTCGTTCACCAGCGCGATGTTCACCGCCCGGTACGTGTTCTCCAGGATCTTCGCCGCCTCGGCCACCTCCGCGCTCGACACGTGCACCACGTGCGCAAACGCCCCGCCGTACAGCTTCGCCGCCGCCTCTCCGCTGGCTTTGTCGATTCCCCCCACGAGCTTCGGGATCTCCGCCGTGCTGATGTCCTTCCGCCCGGGGTCCTCGCGCTCCGGGCTGAAGGCCAGCAAGAACCCGCCCGGGCCGTGCTTGAGCCCGCTGCGCTCCAGGATCGGTCTGAGCACCTCGCGCGTGGTGCCCGGATAGGTTGTCGACTCCAGCACCACGAGCTGTCCCGGCCGAAGCACGCGGGCGATGTCCTCGCCCGTGCGCCGGACATATGACAGGTCCGGCCGCTTGGCGCGATCCAGCGGCGTGGGAACGCAGATGAGCAGCGCGTCGGGCTCTCCCAGCCGACTCGCATCGGCCGTTCCCTGAAACAGCCCGCTGTCGCGCAGCTCCAGCGCAAAGCCCGGCCCCAGATGCTTCAGATAGCTCCGGCCCCGCTTCAGGGCCGCGATCTTCATGGGGTCAATGTCCAGTCCAAGCACTCGGTATCCGGCATCCACGAACGCCTTGCACAATGGCAGGCCGACGTACCCGAGCCCGATGACCCCGACGACCGGTCGCCCGGCCCCCGTCGCCTTCGCTCTTGCCTTCACGCTTGATCGACGCTGAGCCATGGTCCTTCTCACCCTCCCCTTTGCGACGCGCCGTGACCGGCCGACCCTGCCACCTCAGCGTACATCGCCACCTGTTGATCCAGCAGCCGATCGACCCGGAATCGCTCCTCGACCAGGGCCCGCCCCGCCGCGCCCATCTCCGCCCACCGATCCCCGCGCTCGAGCAGCTCCAGAATCGTCGCGGCCAGCGCGTCGGGATTTCCCGGCTCGCTGAGCAGTCCGGTCTTGCCCTCGTCGAGCATCTCCGGCATGCCCCCGGCCCGCGACGCGATCACCGGCATCCCGCACGCCTGCGCTTCCAGGAGCACCAGCCCCTGCCCCTCCACCTGCCCGTCGGCGAGCTTCACGCCCGGCATGACCAGAAAGTGCGCATCGCCCAGCACCGGAGCAAGACGGTCGGACGTCATGAAGCCCAGGATCCGCACCCGATCCCCGACGCCGAGCTCCGTGATGAGCCCCTCGAGCTGTCCTCGCAGCGGCCCGTCGCCCACGATCGTGTACTCCAGCCGCGGCGCCCGCTCGCGCAGGATCCGCATCGCCCGGATCGCATGCTCGATCCCCTTGACCGGCGCCAGCCTCCCGATCGACAGCATGCGGATCGGCCCCTCCGATGGCAGCGTCCTCGGCAGGCACTCAAACCGTGACGGATCGATGCCCTGCGGCAGAACACGCACCCGCGACGGATCACACCCGATCTCGCCCGCCACGTGCGCCATGTACCTTGACCCCGCCGTGAACAAGTCGCCCAGTCGAATGAGCTCGGCGTAGCCGCGCGAGCGCCCGAGCACCACGGCGTCGGTCAGATCCGGCCCGTGAAACGACGTGATCAACGGGTCGCGGATGAGCCCCCACTCCTTGAAGATCGCCGCCACGTACCCCACGTCGCCATGGTGCGCGTGCACCACGTCGAATCGCTCGCGCTCGAGCATCGGCACCGCCAGCCGCACCAGATCGCCGGACGCCGCCCGCCACCCGTACTTGGCCACGTTCAACGCCCGCGCCATCGCCAGCGGATGCTTCGGGAAGCGCAGCGCGGCGACCCCGACCGTGGAGACGATCCGCCTGCCCCACCCCGCATGCCGCTTCGGCCTCTGCCGCACGCACCGCATCAGCCCGAGCCGTTCCACCGCCGGATGCACGCCCGACTCCGCGCCGGTCTGGTCGGCAAAGACCGTCAGGTCATGCCCGCGCGCCACCAGCCCCGCGACCTGCTCGATCAGCCAGGTCTCGGTCAGCGTCGGGAATCCGCCCACGAACAGCGCGATCCTCACGACGGCTCCTTTCGCTTTCGGCCAAGCCGGCGCAGCAGCGGCGCAAGCGCCAGCTCCATCGCGCTGCGCACCGACGCCCGGAGCGCCGGCACGCATGCGTAGAGCACCCCGCAGCAGGCCAGACTCCCCGCCGCCGCGACCCCGATGCCCTTGACCGACGAGGCGATCGTCAGCGCATCGAAAGTCACGAGCTGCCTCACGCCTAGCGCCCCGGCAAGCACCGCCCCCGAGTACGCAAGCCCCGGCCAGATCGCCGCGAGCAGATCGCCCACCCGCACCGGCGTGCACCTGGCGGTGTACCAGAACTGGAACGGCGCCTGCAGCGCCACCGTGGAGATCACCATGCCCCAAGCCACCCCCATGGCCCCGTGATTCGCGATCGCCATCGCGCCGATGACCGTCAGGATCAGCAGCACGATGTTCGCGTACAGCAGTTGCCGCGTCCGTCCGCAGGCGATGTACAGCCAGTGGTGCGCGATGAAGATCGGCTGCGCGATCCCGAGGAACCCCAGCACCGCAAACAGCGCGGCCGATTCCGCCCACTGCGGACCAAGCAGGATGCGGATCGACCAGTCGCTCGTGGCGATCAGCCCCGCGATCGGGGGCATCGTCACAAGCGCCAGCTTCTCCTGGAGCTGGCGCCACGCCGATCGCAGGCGCACCGGCTCCGACGCCAGCACGCTCAGCATCGGGATCGCCACCCCGGCCATCGGCTGCACGAACTGCGCAACCGGAAGCTGCAGGACCGCGTACGACCGCGAGTACAGCCCCGCCGCCTCCGTCCCAAAGCGCCGGCCCACCAGCGCCAGATCGAACATGCCCCGCCCCATCGACACCAGATTGGTCACCGTCAGGTCGAGCCCGAAACCCACCATCGCTCCAACACCTTCGGCAAACCTCGGGCGGCTCGGCATCCACCTGCACAGCCACAGCACCCCGATCAGGAAGATCGCCTGGGTCGCGACGCTCTGGATCACCAGCGCCCAGTACCCGGCGCCCAGCCACGCCGCGACCAGCGCCGCCAGGATCCCAAGCACCTGCGACGCAAGGTCGCTCCCGGCCACCGCCCGCACGCGCATCTGCCGAGTCAGGATCGCCTGGTGCTGCAGCGCCAGCCCGGCGAGCAGAATCGTCACGCTCATCACCGCCGTCACCTGCGTCGTCCGCGGATCGGCGTAGAACATGCCCACCAGCGGAGCCAGCGCAAGCAGCAGCGCCGCCAGACCGGCGCTGATCCCCGTGTTGATCCAGAACAGCGAGCTCACCTGCGCGTGCGTGATCCGCTCTCGCTGCACCGTCGACATCGTCAGCCCGCTGAAACTCAGCATCCCGGCCATCGACGTGATCGCCAGCACCACGCTGAAGACCCCGAAGTCGTCCGGCGTCAGCAGACGATTGAGCACCGGGATCGACAGCGTCCTCAGCCCAAGACGAACCCCCTGGGTCAACGCCGTCACCACCCCGCCCGCGGCCGACCTGGCCCGAAGGTCCTCCTTCAGATGCTCCCGCGCAAAGAACGCGTCGCGGGGGTCCGGGCGCTCTGGCGCGGGCTCGGATTCCGGCGGGACTGTGCTCGGCTGCGCGCTCACGTCAGCTCTTTGGGGTCATCACGTACCACAGACCCTCGAGCCCGCGCACCTCGCGCACCGCCTCCAGAAAGTCCGTGTCGCTCATCGGGCAGCCCTTCGGCTTGTCCGCCGGCGTCCGCGCCCTCGACTTCACGATCACGATGTCGTGCGTCGTCCGGAATCGATCCAGCAGCCGCTGCGACACACCCGGCGCAAACCCGGGCCCGTCGTGCACCTCCACCATGATCATCGCCTTCACGATGTTCTTCACCTTCGCCGGGTCCAGCGCCACGTCCTCGAAGCCCTCGCAGTCGCAGAACACCAGCGGCCTGGCAAACCCGCCCAGCACGCGGTCCAGCTCCTCGGGCGTGCAGATGCCCCGCTGATCCACCCGCTCGCGCAGCCCGTTCAACTCCGCGTTCTTTGCCAGAAAGTACCGGGCCGACTTGAGCATCTCGAACGCCACCAGCTTCGTCTTGGGCAGCCGGCGGCCCATGCCCAGCGTGAAGTACCCCTCCGCGGAGCCCACGTTGATCACCGCGTCGGGCTCCTTCGCGATGATCCGCTCCACCTCGTCGTGCAGCTCCAGCTCATAGCACCCAAGCACGTTGGGCAGAAAGTTCCCCGTCGCGTGCCAGCACAGGTACCCCATACCCTCAAACGGGCCCTGCTGGATCGTCCTCGGCGAGCCCGCCCTGGCGTACAGCTCGTCGCGCCTGGCACGCATCGCCCGGATCTCGCCGTGCCGCGCCTGCTGCTGCCACGTGTCCAGCGCCACAGACAGCGGCGCGGGCAGGGCCTCGATCACGCTTCGAAAGACCTTCTTCATCACGGTCGGCCTCCACCGCTCATCGCATCCTCCCGTTCTCGAATGAGCTTCTCCCGGCGCGCAAGCTCCAGGTCGCTCTCCACCATCATCTTCACCAGCTCATCCAGCGTCGTCCGCGGCTTCCATCCAAGTGCTGTCCGCGCCTTGCTCCAGTCCCCGCACAACTCGTCCACCTCGCTCGGGCGAGTGTACCGCTCGTCGAACCGGATGTGGTCCTCGGCTCGCAGCCCCACGCACGCAAACGCCCTCTCCGCAAACTCCCGCACGCTCCACGACTGCCCGGTCGCGATCACGTAGTCGTCCCCACGCCCCTGCTGCAGCATCATCCACATCGCCTCGACATAGTCCCCCGCAAAACCCCAGTCGCGCCGCGCATCCAGATTCCCCAGATACACCGCGCTCTGCAGGCCCATCTTGATCCGCCCCACCGCCCGCGTGATCTTCCGCGTCACGAACGTCTCCCCGCGCCGAGGCGACTCGTGATTGAACAGAATCCCGCACGACGCGTGCAGCCCGTACGCCTCCCGATAGTTCACCGTCGCAAAGTGCGCCATCGCCTTCGCCACCGCGTACGGCGACCTCGGACGAAACGGCGTCGTCTCCCGCTGCGGCGTCTCCGCCACCCTGCCGTACATCTCCGACGAACTCGCCTGGTAGTACCGCACCCGCTGACCGCTCACCTGCTGATAGTCCCGCACCGCCTCCAGCAGCTTCAGCGCGCCCAGCGCCACGCTCTCGGCCGTGTGAATCGGCATCTCGAAGCTCACCCGCACGTGGCTCTGCGCTGCCAGGTTGTACACCTCGTCCGGACCGATCGATCGCACCAGCCGCTCCAGGATGTTCGCGTCCGTCACATCACCATGATGCAGGATCATCCCCGGCCCATCCTTCTCCAGCACGTGCGGATCCTGATAGATGTGATCGATCCGCGCCGTGTTGAACAGGCTCGCTCGACGGATGATCCCGTGCACCTGATACCCCTTGGCAATCAGGAACTCCGCCAGATACGACCCGTCCTGACCAGTGATCCCCGTGATCAACGCACGACGCGGAGAACCTCCGCACCCCGGCGGCGCTCCGTTCGGACGTGTCGTTGGTGGCTCAGGGTGCGTCATGCTCGTCCCATCCCGCTGTCAATGCCAAATGCCGAACATCGGCCATCCGCGCCCGGGGGTCCACCTTCTACGCCCCAACTTTCGCCCGGATCGCCCGGGTTCCACCGATTCGGCGTCCAAAGACTCATGGCCGCTCGCCCTCGGGCCGATCGGCGGTTGTTTCTCCAGCCCCGGGCCGCTCCCACCGCAGCG
>DHLW01000011.1:0-1071 GCA_002405485.1 Phycisphaerales bacterium UBA4658 | reverse complement strand
GCCCCCCCGCGCCAAGCACGCGCGCCGCGGGCAGCCATCGGCCAAGGGGCGCCCCGCGTTCGTCCTCGACACTCTGCGCGTCCAGACACATCATCGCCAGCGCCATCAGGAACAGCGGCTCCACGTACCGCTGCCAGCACAGCGGATTCACCGTCTGCGCCACCACCATCCCGGCGATCGCCATCGGCGCGATCCATCGCCCCATCCCTCTCCCACGCCGCACGAGCGCACACACCGCGATCGCCCCCACCGGCGCCAGCGCCACAAACAGCGGCGTCGTCCGGCCGCCAAGCGTCAGGCCCAGCCCTTCCAGCGCCCGCACCACGTTCCACAGGCCCGTCGCACGCGGCTCATACAGATACGTCGTCACCGGCAGCACGCTCACCACCGCTGCCGCCAAGCCGACGACCACCACCCCGAGCTTGGCCTCCCGCCACCACGCCGCCACCGCCGGCCAGACCCACGCCCACAGAAACACCGCATACACCCCGATGAGCGACAGACAGAACGCCGGCGTCGCCCAGTTGATCCCCCCCGAGATCTGTTTCTGGAACATCGGCGGCGTGAAGCCCCCCCACGTCCGCACGAACAACGCGACCACCACCAGCGCGGGCACGCTCGCGATCACCGCGCTCGCCGCCCGGCCGATCGCTTCCGCACGCGACCGCCGCCACGGATCGAGCACGCCATCGCTCCGGGCCGCCGCACCGAGCCACGCGCCGCCCCACACAAGCCCAGCCGTCCACGCATGGCGCTGCCGCGTGAGCACCAGCAGCACCAGCACCACGCCCCCCAGCAGCACCCACCCCGCGGCCCTGTCCGTCTGCGGCTCCCGCGCCAGCCGCGACGCGATGAGCATCATCCCAAGCACCCCAAGCCACGCCGCGTTGTCCGGCTGCAGCCACACCCCCGGCAGAAAGACATACGGGCTGCACACAAGCGCCAGCCCAAGCCCCGCCGCCTGGATCGCCCCGATCCCCGCCCGCTTCGCGCGATCGGCCAGCACGCGCCCGAACACCCAGACCAGTCCGATCGTGAACACCGACGCGATCACCTGCAGCGCGATCGGCT
>DHLW01000058.1 GCA_002405485.1 Phycisphaerales bacterium UBA4658 | reverse complement strand
CCCCCCCCCCCACCCCCACCGCCACCCGCCACCACTCACGCCTAGCTCCCGACCCGGGCTGCTCTGCCAATGGTCATCGACTCTTTGTTTGTAAACACTAACACACACTACGCTTTGGTGCTTGGCGAGGTCATCTCAGCGGACAGATTGCTCAGTTTTCGGGTTTACCCCTGTCGGCGGGTGGCAACGACGAGTCGGTCGAGCGCGTCCTGATCCTTGATGACTCGGACAGAATCTGGAGCGATCAGCGGGTGTGCGGCGAGCAGTTTGGCGACGGCCCGTGCGGTTGCGGCGGCGGTTTCGATCATGGTCTGTCCGCCGGGGCGGAGCAGCCGAGGGGCCTGATCGATGAGGGGGCGGATGACTGAGAGGCCGTCTGGCCCGCCGCGGAGGGCCAGAGCTGGCTCAAAGTCCTTGACGTGTCGATCGATCTGTGTAGGGTCGTTCCACTCTGCATCTGGGATGTAGGGGGGATTGGAGACGACAAAGTGCAGGGACCCCGGGGCGTCGTCGGGGCGGACTGCGTCGGCCGGGCCTGCGCCGGACACGGTGAAGCCGAGCGGGTGGGAGAGGATCGGAGCGCAGAGGTCGCCGTGGAGGAACTCGAGTCGGTCGGCGACGGCGTGGCGCTGCGCGTTGGCCATGGCGACCTGCAGGGCCGGCTGGGAGACATCGGTGGCGAAGCCGCTGGCGCCCGGGAGGTTTTTGGCGAGGGCGATGGCTATGCACCCGGAACCGGTGCAGATATCGGCGAAGCGGACGCCGTCGCCGGTCTTGCCGCCGAAGGCGGGATCGGCGCGGGTCTGGAGAAGGACGTGCTCGATGATGAGTTCGGTGCAGGGCCTTGGGATGAGCACGTCGCGGGTGACGCGGAGGGGCATGCCAAAGAACCAGGCCTCGCCGACGAGATATTGCACGGGCTCGTGTTTGAGAGCTCGGGCGACGAGATCGCGGAGGGTGTCGCGTTCGTGCTGAGAAGCGGGACGATCGGCATCGGTATAGAGCTTGAGACGATCGGAACCGATGACGTGCGCGACGAGCAGCTCGGCCATGAGCCGGGGGGAGTCCAGGCCCTTTTTCTTGAAGGCGTCGGTCATCCACGCCAGTAGAGCGCGCGTGGTCCAGACTGTCGGCGGGGAGTGTGCCACGCAGCGAGTTTAGCGCTTATTCGATCTGGATCGCACAGGAGGTTCGGGCTGTGTCCGATATGCGCCGACCGGGAGGATTCGGACTCGGCACCGCTGGCTCAACAGAAGGACAGGACCGATACCTACAGAATGAGGTCTCGGAGCGGTTTCACGCTGATCGAACTTGTGGCCATCGTCGTGGTGCTGGCGATCCTCTCGGGCGTGGCGATCCCGAAGTACATTGATTACTCGGAGCGTGCACGAGTCGCGTCCACCGCGTATTCCTGGCGGGTGCTGACGAATGCCCTGAACCAGTACATCATCGACAACTCCGGGGCGATTCCGCCGAACGTCCAGGATGCGCAGATGCCACCGGCGCTCACGCCCTATTTCACGCTCTCGGAGTACACGCGCACACCGCCCGTCGGCGGCATGTGGGACTATGACGAGTGGTCGAACTTCGCGGGTGGTGGCGCGGGGTTGATCGTGAGTGTTTCCATCACCCAAAGCCCGGCTCCTTCGAGCACCTTCCAGCGCATCGACGCCATCGTGGACGATGGGAACACCAGCACGGGGATGGTCTTCTTTCTGACGTCGTATCCGAGACACACGTGGAAAGTCCGGTGAACCCCGCGTTCGTTGAACGGGGATCAACGTTCTCGGCGGCTCATGATCAGACCCCGGCCGCGACGCAGCTTGCCAGGCCCTTTTCCATGCAGGCCATGATCCGTGGCCAATCGCTCTCGTTCAGCACGGCGAGCGGCGGGAGCATGCGGACGTGGTACGGGCCGTGGCCGCAATAGAAGGCGATCACACCCGCGTCAAACAGGTGCTTGCAGAGCTTGGTGATGGCGTCCTTCTTGCCGCCGAAGGGCGTGAACTTCATCATGCCCCCGGATCCTCCGACGATGTCGGGGTAGTCGCGTCCGGCGGGGAACCACTCGGGGTGACGGGCGGCGATATCGCGGATGCCGCGGACGAAGGCGGCGTGATGGCGAGCGAATCGCCCGTTCTGGCCGTAGTACCCGGCGTTCGGATCGGCCAGGCGCTGCAGGACTCGAGAGCCCATGGCGAAGGCCGGGGTGGTGCTTGTGAACGTGCCGCTGAGGAGGCCGGGACCGGGGCTGTACTCCTCGGTGAAGAGGGTGGCGCAGACCTGGGTCATTTTGCCGACGCAGAAGACGTCGACCCAGTCGCCGAGATCGAGGGCCTCGTATGCGAACATCTCGGTGGTGCGGCCGAAGGACTGGATCTCGTCGTCCCAGATGGCGATCTTGGCGTCGCGACAGACCTTGAAGAGCTCCAGGAAGAACTCTCGGGGGGCGGTGTTGAAGCCGCCCTCGCCCTGCACGAGCTCGAAGATGAAGCAGGCATGCTGCTTGGGGTAGCGCTCGGCGTACTGGCGCAGGTGGCTGACGGCCATGTCGATGAAGCGCGTCGAGCCCGACACGTCGCCGGCGGACATGCGTCGAGCGGCGGCCTCGTCGTAGAACGGCATGTAGTCCACGAGCGTGGTGAGCGGGATGCCGACGCGATTGGCGGCGGCGTCGCCGATCTGGCTCATGGTGACGCTCCGGCCCATGAAGCAGTCCTTGAACGCGAGGACGCGCGAGGCGGGCGCGTGCTTCTGGTAGCACACCTTGAGCGCGTTCTCGTTGGCCATGGCTCCGGAGGTGCTGCAGTAGCAGAACTTGAGCCGGCTCTTGCGGGAGGCGAGCTTGACGATGGCCTCGGAGAAGGCGATGGCCTCGAAGTTCGTCTGCAGATTTCCGTGCTGGAGCGTGTCGCTCATGGCCCCGCGCAGACCGGCGCGGAGAAGGTCCGGATCGGAGTGTCCGAAGAAGTGCACGCCGATCCCGCTGATGAGATCCCACTTGACGCTTCCGTCCATCAGCTCGACGAGGGCTCCGTTGCCGATGCCCGAGCCGATGTACGGATAGAGCAACGCCCGGCCCCGCACGTCGGCGGCCCGCTTCATGTACTGGTCGTAGCTCTCCTTCAACTCGGCCTGGGGGGGGCGGATGTCGGTGATCCGCGCCGAGTGGGCCGCGCCCTCGCGGACGATCTGGTCGATCGCGGCGTCCACGGCGGGGCTTGCGGCGAGCTGGGCGCCGAGGGTCGTAACGGAGGACGTGGAAGGCGTGGACGGGGTGGAGATCGTGGTCATGGATGCCTTGGCTGCTCAGGAACGTGCGGACACCCATCGTATATCGACCAGACGGTCGGCCTCGAACAGAGCAGACCCGCTGCGGCCTCGAGATCGTGCATGGGCGGCACGTGCCGGGCCTATGCCTGTCCGGTCGCGGCACGCATCATGGAGACGGCCAGCAACTGGCAACGCCGAACGAGCGTGTCGAGTTCGATCCACTCGCCAGTGGTGTGCAGCCCCCCACCGCGGACGCCGAGCGTGTCGAGCGTCACCAGTCCGGCGGCCTGCATGAGGTTGCCGTCACAGACGCCGCCGGTAGAGGCGAAGGGGAGCGGCAGGCCCAGGGCTTCGGAGACTGTGCGCACGGAGAGCGCGAATCGCTCGACATCGGGGGTGCAGGGCTTGGCTGGGCGGCCGACTGCGACATGGCAGGTGCCGCCGACGGAACGGGCGATGAGGTCCAGCGACGCGCAGAGGGCCTGGCACTGCTGGGTGGTCGAGAACCGGACATTGCCCCACGCCTGAGCGTGATCCGGCACGACGTTGGTGGCGTGTCCTCCCTGGATCGGGCCGATGTTCACGATGGCGCCGTCCTCGGGACGGGAGAGCTCGGCGCATCGCAGCACCGCCTCGGCGAGGCGATTGACGGCGGACACACCACGCGAGAAGTCGCGACCGACGTGGGCTGCGATGCCGGTGAACACGAGCACGAACTGACCGCTGCCAGAGCGCTGGGTGACGAGTCCGCCGTCGGAGCTTGCGGGCTCGAGCGCGATTCCGACTCCGCCCATGGGCCGCTGGGCCACGGCCTGAGACTCATGAAGGATGACCGCCGAGCTCTGAAAGCTCCCGGTTTCCTCATCGGCGTTGAGCAGCATCGTCCAGTCCAGAGCGACGCCGCACTCTTCGAGGGCTTCCAGTGCGGCGAGGGCGATGACCAGTCCACCCTTCATGTCGACGCATCCCGGTCCGGTGGCCCGTGACCGCGAGCCGTCGATCACGAGGCGCTGGAAGGGGCCGAGCGGGTCGTGAACGGTGTCGAGATGGCCGGCGAGCAGCACGGCGGGACCAAGGCCTCGATCGCGTCTGCAGACGGCGACGGGCAGAGGCGGCAGGTGTGGGTGTGCGGCGCCGTGGAGCCAACTCGGGGGACTCTGCCCGGGTCGGAGATCGACGGTCGCCCCCAGAGCCCGGGTCCTGGAGGTCAGACGCTCGCGGGATTCATCGATCGCCGCACGATTCCCGCCGCCGGTCGGGAGCGCAACGTGCAGAGCGAGGTCATCGATCACGGCCTGCTCGCGGCGTGCGATCGCCGAGCAGACGCGTTGCTCACGATCGGAGAGCCCGCGGGTCATGAGGCGGACTCCGCCGGGCGGGGTGCGAGCCAGTCGGTCTTGAGCAGGGCGTACATCTCCACGTCATGCCAGACGCCGAACCGGAGGACATGGCGTCGGAAGGTGCCCTCGTGCAGCATTCCGATGCGGCGCAGAACCTTGCCCGACGCGGGATTCGCCAGATAGTGCCCGGCGAAGATGCGCCCGAGGTTGAGCGTGGAGAACCCGTGTTCGAGCATCGCGGCGGCGGCTTCCGAGGCGATGCCGCGATTCCAGTGCTTCTTGCCGATCCAGTATCCAAGCTCCGCCCGATTGTGGGCCGCATCCACTCCGAGGCCGATCGCACCGACGAGCTCGTCATCGACGGTGATGGCGTAGGTTGGCCCGCGAC
Source organism: Phycisphaerales bacterium UBA4658 (assembly GCA_002405485.1). Taxonomy (GTDB): domain Bacteria; phylum Planctomycetota; class Phycisphaerae; order Phycisphaerales; family UBA1924; genus UBA4658. The sequence goes on along the minus strand of DHLW01000058.1, from coordinate 6,596 downwards.
TCGCGCGCATCGCGCGGTGGTGCGAGTGCAGCCACGCGAGGGCGGCGTCGCGGGTGTAGGGATGCGGAGTGAAGAGCGTGTTGCGGGCGATCTCGGCGTCGGCGCACAGCTCGACGACACGATCCACGTCGGCCTCCTGAAACGCCCTGAGCAGCAGGCGTCGCGTTCGCAGGAGCGGCAACTCCGGGGGCCAGGGCGCGCAGGCCGCGGTCGAGTCGATCCAGGAGACGACGGTCGGCGGGCCGTCCAGGAGAGCATGCCATCGCTGCAGGAGCGCTCGCAGAACCGGATCGGTCTGCACGCGGACCTGATCGGCATCGAACGTCGCTCGGTCGGCATACTCGATGATCTCGAGCATGTGGCAGGGATCGGCCAGACTCTTGATCACGCGAACGCGCATGCCCCCGTTCTGCTCGTAGACCGGGATCGCCTCGCGCAGGAACGTCTCGAATGCCGGCTGATTCTCCGGTCGGACGCGCACACCCAGATGCAGCTCGATGGGCGCGTTCATCGATCGGCTCCCCCGGGCCAGACGCCCTCGAACACCTCCACGGCCTCGCCGGTCATGAACACATGCCCGGTTTGACGGTCCCACCGGATGTGCAGGGTGCCGCCGGGAAGCTCGACATCGACCTCCGGCTCGCATCGGCGGGTGAGCACGCCCGCGACGGCCACGGCGCACGCACCGGTGCCGCAGGCCTGGGTGATGCCGGCGCCGCGCTCCCACGTCCGCATGACGATCCGCCTGGCCATGCCGCGACCGCTCGGAACGCCCGCGAAGTGGACGTTCATCCTTCGGGCGAAGGCGGGGTGGGTCTCAAAGAGCGGCCCGAGTCTGGCCAGATCCACGCGGCGGACGTCGGCGGGGGTCATGGTTCTGGGCAAGCCGCCGTCGACGGGCTCGAAGACGACCATGTGCGGATTGCCCATGGACACGAAGACGCCGACGAGGACCTGTCCGTCGCGATCGACGCCCCAGTGGGGCCCGACACCTCGGAACGCGAGTGCTCGCTGGAGCACGTGGTTGGCCGCGAGGCCCTCCCTGGGCCTGCCCATGTTGACGGTGGCGCCGGTCATCCGTCGGTTCGAGAGGAGCACGTCGATATCGAGCACGCCCGCGCCGGTCTGCACACGGATGCGAGGACCGGAGATCCCCAGGCGATCGTGCGCGAACTTGGCGACGCAGCGGACGCCGTTGCCGCACATGCCGCTCTCGGACCCGTCGGCGTTGAACATGCGCATGCGAACCTGGGCCCGTCGCGACTTTCCCTGAGCAGTGGGCGGACAGATCGCGATGACCCCGTCGGATCCGACTCCGGTGTGCCGATCGCTCACGCGACGAACGAGCGCGGGCCAGGAAGAGGAGGCCACGCGCCGGGCCAGACGCGGGTCGGTCACGGCGTCGACATAGACGTAGTCGTTTCCGCACCCGTGCATCTTGACGAACTTCATCTGCCGGCCTCCGAGCGAGCTGATCCGGCGTCAAGGAGCCCGGACAGGAGCGTCGTCTCCAGGACGACCATCGCCGCGGTGAGGATCAGGGCCACGACGATCGCTCCCTTGATCCATCGGACCTGGCGGTCGATCGGGAGCGTATTCAGCGGTCGCCCGACGAGCGTGTTCAGGCGGCGCTGACGCACGCGGATGGACCCGTGACGGAAGCTCCGCCTCTGGATCGGGATGTGGTTGAGCTCGGCGACGGACGCGAGAGCGCCGACCATCGCATCGACGGATTCCTGGGTGACGCGCTCCGGCGACTGGACGCCCGGCGGTAGCGGGGTGTCGGGATCGATCGAGAGCAGGCGTGCAGCGAACGCGTCGGCCTGCCACTCGAATCGCCGGCTGACCCAGCCGAAGGTGAGAAGGACGCCCGCGAGCATCGGACCGGCCATGAGCGCCTCGGCGTTGACAAGCCACCAGGGGGGCGTGCGATCGTCGTCGATCCCGGCGGGCGCGAGCCAGATCGAGAGCCCCCAGACGGGGAGGACGCTGAGCACGCCAAAGACACCGATGGAACCGATGAGCGCCGCCAGCAACCAGGGAATGTGCCGATGTCGAACGTGGGCGATCTCATGGGCCATGACGCTCTCGACCTGCCGCGTGGGCAGGTGATCCAGCAGCGCATCGGTGAGCAGGATGTACCGGAGCGGCGCGACCAGGCCCATGGCGGCGCCGTTGACCATGGTTCCGCGGGTTCGCCAAACCAGGAGGTCTCGCACGCGGACTTCCGCGCGGCCGCAGAGCCCGAGCAGGCGGTCGCGCAGCGGGCCGTCGCTCAGCCGGATGGTCTCCCAGACGCAACGCATGACCAGCGACGAGACGCAGAGAACCACGATCACGCCGACGATCCGACCGATGAGCCCGGCGATGGCGGGATGGTCCGGGGACTGCCTGAGCCACTCTCCCGCCGCGGGGAGCAGAGCATCGGCGCCCCCGCGGTGGATCCAGCCAAGGGCGCGATCCACCGATTCGGACCAGGCCCCGATCATGAGCAGCGGGACGAGCGTGAGCAGAAGCTGGTGCCGAACGCTGGAGAGGACGAACTGAGATCGCGTCGGGGTCGGGTAGAGGGGATGGCCTTCTTCCAGCACGCGCATCCAGACCGACTCTCGCAGGCGGCGTTCGATGGGGTAGAACGACCACCACCCGACGGCGATCACCATGATCGCCGGGAGAATCGCGATCGCCTCGTCGACGATGATCAGGTCGCCGACGCCAAGACCCCAGCGGACCACATCCACCCATCCGCCGATGAACACGCCCAGGACATGCGTAACGACAGCCAGGGTCTGGCCGGCCAAAAGCATGCGGTCTGCGGATCGGACGGCGGCGAGGGATCCGCGGCGATCGATCATGCGCGTGGCGGCCCAGCAGACGGCATGAGTGGCGGCGGCGATCGCCACCATCGCCAGGAGCATCGCACCGGTTGCGATCCAGTCCAGAGAGGTCGGCGGACGCGGCGCTATGCCAGACCCGACTCCGTCCCCCGGCAGCCCGTCATGCAGCACGACCGATGCGATCAGCACGATCATCCAGATGTGCAGCAACGTCGCCGACTCCCTTCCCGCGCGGGGATCCGCGCGGCCTATCGCGCCGCGCGGATCGCTCCAAGATCGATGGTCACCGGCCCTCGCTCGCCGCCCCGGGTGTAGATGTCGACGTTCATGAGCCCGTCGCGCACGCTGGTGAACACCAGACAGGTTCGGCCGTGCGACTCGGCGTACTCGATGTCGCCGCGACCGGGGCCGGCGTATTCGCCGTTGTTGGGCGATTGCACGTGGAAGTGGTAATGAGCCAGAGATCGAGGGCTGTCGGCGAACATCTCCTCGGGTGCGGTGAAGGTCCGGTCGTTGACGCGCTGCGTGGTTCTGGGCTGGTAGCCTCGCACCGAGAAAGCCTCACCCTCGATCGGCTTGCCGCCGAACTCTCGGGCCCAGAGCACGCCGCCGTGCTCACAAGAAGAGTCTGCGCGATCGGCGCCGGCCTGCAGCCAGAGCTCGGACCTGAGGGTCTGCGACTGCAAGGCCTCGTCGACGATCAGGATGGCCAGCGCATCGCCCCAGGTGATGCGATCGAGATTCTCCGCAAGGGCTTCTCTGCTGATCTCCTCGCCGAGGCCCAGCCCCTGGGACTTCCGCCAGATGCGCCGACCGTCGAGGCGGGACGAGAGCTCCGCCAGAAGCTGATCTCGAGACGCCGATACCCATTGTGGCCTGTGCTCGCTGGCCCATCGCACGGGCTCAAGGTGTCGCATCTGCAGACCGGTCCGCTGCTCTGCGGACAGTCGGGCCATGGCCGCGGATGCCTGCGACCACCAGGCCGCGGCCCGCTTGTCCTTGTCGGACATGAGCGCTCCGAGCCAGTTCAGCTCCGAAGCCGTGATCGGCACGACTCCCAGCTCGCGGGCGGCCCGATTGATGTCGCGTACGGCGGGTTCGCTGGAGTTTTCGGCCTGCGCTGCCAGGGTCGTGCGCTTGGCTCCGCTGGGATCGAGCCGCCCGAGCAGCTCCCACGCCGCGCTCCGGGACTTCTCCAGAAAATCATCCGGCCGGGCCGGAGCGCCCATCTGCGCGGGTCGCACAAAGACGTCGAACACCACCGCCTCGAGCTCGCGTCCGGGGTGCAGAGCCAGGATCGCGTCGCGTTCCGGGCGGTCGGCATCCACCGGCGTTGGCACCTTCCGGGCGTATGACCGCACCAGCGATGCCGTCACGCTCTGCCAGGCCTCCCGCTCGGGGCCGCCGGACTTCTCGATCACGCTCTGGCACATCGCGCTGATCAGGGGCCACTGGGTCTCCGTCGGCAGGCGCAACCTGAGGAAACTCCGGGTGTCGGCCTGCCCCTCCGGGGACTCATCGGTCATCAGCAGCGCCCACGCTCGCTCGCGGAGTTTCTGGGGCGCACTGCTTTTCCAGAGAATCTCCTTGGTCGTCTCGCGCGTCGACGCCAGCTTTGCCGGATCGCCCGCAACTCCGGCCCACAGGTTCTCCAGGGCGATCAATCGCTGGTTTCCCTGAAGCTCGGCGTTCTTGACGTCCACCACGCTCTCGCCGGTCACCCCCGGCGCCTGGTCCGACGAGCACCCGCCCGCCACGATCATGCTCGCGCAGCAGACCCACATGCCCAACCCGAGACGGCGTCCGAATGCGGCGGTGTTCATTGCGGGCATGTTAGCGGTCAGCGTGGACAACGGTCCAACACGCCGGCGGCAACCTATACTCCCGTCGTGGAGCGAGCGTCCCCCCAGAACTCCGTCAGGGTCCACCCACCCCAGCACACGAACGCGCACGACACCACGTCTCGCGTCGGCGTTCTCGGTGCGGTCCAGCCCTCGCCCGGCCCATTCTCAATCCAGACGATGGACCGCATCCGGAAGGTGATCGACCTGATCCGGCCCGCGGTGCAGGCCGACGGCGGAGACATCGAACTCGTCGGCGTCACTCAGGATCGCATGGTGCAGATCCGCATGCACGGCGCGTGCGTGGGCTGCCCATCGTCAAGCGTGACCCTGCAGACCGGCATCGAGCGCAACCTGAAGACCCATGTCCCTGAGGTTCGCGGCATCGTCGCCGTGGACTGACGCTCCGCCACTGCGTGTCAAGACGGGGCTGGCGGGTCTGGCCTCAGCCACGACCGGGCAGGGCACAACAATCGGCTGAAGGACCACAGGCCCGGAAGGTCCGGATCGACATCATGCACCTGGGCCCGCGAACGTCGCCGCACCTGCCCGACAACCGGAGTTCTTGATCGACCATGCTTGCCACACTCACCAGTGCCGTCGTGCTCGCCCATGTCATCGCCGTCACCGCGGTCGCCGGGATTGCGCAGCCCGGATCTCAGTCGCCCGGGCCCGATGAATGGCGCTCGGCGGAAGCTCCATTGCTGATCGAGCATGTGCAGATCACCTCGCGTGATCGCTTCATCAAGGCTGGAGAGGCGTACTTTGATCACCAGTCGCCGCCGCGGTGGATCGTCTTCCAGGCCGTGCCCGTTCCCGAAAAGGGCAAGGAGCCGGAGGTGTTCTACGCGATGTACGTCGCCAAGCTGCGGTATGAGGGCGAGGGCGACCGCGTCCGCATCGTCGGGATCGAGGAGCCGATCCGGATCAGCCCTGAAGGGTCAGCGAACACGTGCGGGTGGTTCCATCCGACCCAGCCGTTTCGGGTGCTCTTTGGCTCCACGCTGGTCGCGCCGCAGAACCGGGAGAAACCAGGCTTCCGGGTCGGCACGCGAAGCTATGTCTGGCAGTTTCCCGACGAGATGGAGATTGTCGAGCGCGGCGTGAGCGCGATCGTGAAGGACCAGCCCGAGGGCTCGCCGATTGCACGCCAATCCGCCGAGCTCGAGGCCATCATGCGCGAATACGAGCCGATCCTGCGTGATCCCAAGGCCACGCCCGAGCAGTCCCTGAGTCGCTCAGCGGAGATGTTCGCCCGTCTGGACAAGGCGGCGCCGGATCTGCGGGCGGTGAAGTCGTGGACCTCGGCCATGCCGGTGTTTGAGAAGCCCAAATACACCGCCGAGTGCTCGTGGTCGAACGACGGCCGGTTCATTCTCTATGCCCAGGTGCGTGCGGAACCGACCCGCGACAAGGACGACGCCGACATCTTCGTCTTCGATGCCAGAACCGGCGAGCACCACGCTCTTGTGGTCGCCGACGGGTACGACGGCGGGCCGTTCTTCGACGCGTCGGGGACGCGCATCTGCTATCGGTCTGATCGCAAGGGCGACGACAAGCTGCAGATCTTCGTCGCCGATCTGAAGTTCGTGGACGGCGTGCCCGTGGGCATCGAGCGTGAGCATCAGATCACCGACAACCAGCACGTGAACTGGGCTCCGTACTTCCACCCAAGCGGGAAGTTCCTGGTGTACGGCTCCAGCGAGGTGAGCCACGGCAACTACGAGGTCTTCGCCTGCCAGACGCCCCCGATCGGCGTCGAGGTCTCCCCACAGCAGCTCATGCACACACGGGTGACCCATGCCGCGGGAGCGGATGTTCTCCCCGTGTTCAGCCGGGACGGCAAGCACTTCACGTGGACGGCTCAGCGCGGCCCCGCCGCACCCGGCGAGCCCAAGCCCTCCAGCCAGGTGTGGAT
>DHLW01000031.1:412-16763 GCA_002405485.1 Phycisphaerales bacterium UBA4658 | reverse complement strand
CACATCCCCATTCCCTACTTCCGAATCCCGATCTCCGATTGCCTTACGCCGGTCGCCTTTCGCCGGTTGCCTAATCCCGAATGCCGAATGCCGGCTGCCGAATGCCGAATGCCGCTCTTCCTCTACGCCCTGAAGATCGACCCGAGCTTCTTGCCCATGAGCACGCTGGCGCCAACCAGCGTCACCGTGAGCAGGGCCATGCCCCACACGCCCATCGCCGCCGCGATGTACGGCCCGTCCCCGAGCCGCTGCATAAAGTTGAAGATCGCCTTGGTGATCGGGAGATCGTCCTGCTGCTGGGCCATGAGCAGCGGCTCGCTCACCGCGAGCATCGCGAAGCTGAAGGCCAGCAGGCACCCGGCGATGATGTTCGCCGAGATCAGCGGGAGGATGACCTTCCGCACCGCGTAGAACCGCGTGGCGCCCAGGTTCATGGCGGCTTCCTCGAGCTCGCCCGAGGTCTGTTCCAGTCCGGCCACCGCCGAGCGCACGATGTACGGCATCCGCCGCACCGCGTACGCGATCACGATCAGGAGCATCGGGCTCGGATCGTTCCCCACCACGCTGACAAAGTGCAGCGGGTTGTTCTCCCCCTCTGAGTTCTTCCCAAACGGCCACTGCAGGCTCATGGCCACGTATCCGAAGGCGACCACGATTCCGGGCACGGCCAGCGGCAGCATGCACATGGCGTCCAGCACGTGCCGGCCTTTGATCTTGGTCCGCACGATCACATACGCGGCCAGCAGGCCGAACACCACCGCGATCGAAACCGCCACCAGCGCGAGCTTCAATGAGTTCACGATCGAACCGAAGGCGTCCTGATGACTGAGAGCTTGCACGAAGTTGTTCGAAGTGAACGTCCGCGGGAGCACGCTCTGGTACCACGAGCCCGGCGCCGCCAGTGCCGTGAGCACGACCCCCACGTGCGGGAGCAGCGCAGCGCCGGTCACGAGCACGAACGCACCGGTCGCCGCCCACCCCGCCGCGCCCGTCAGCCGACGCTCCGCCGACGCGCGGCTGGCTTTGCTGTACATCGCGTACGCCCGCCCCGCAAGCAGGTACTTTCCGATCACATACAGCCCTACCGCCAGCACCAGCATGATGATCACGAGGGCATACGGCTCCGGGCTCGACTCGACCTCCTTGAGCTTCGTGAAGATCTGCACCGGCATCACCCGCGTGTAGTCGAAGATCACCGGGGTCCCAAGCTCCGTCAGCGACCAGATGAACACGATCGTCGCTCCGGCAAACACCCCAGGCCGGATGAGCGGCAGCGTGATCGTGAACAGCCGGCGCCAGGGCCCGCACCCCAGGTTGTCCGCCGCCTCTTCCAGCGCAGGGTCCAGGTTGGCCAGGGCCGCGGTCGCATTCAGATAGATGATCGGGTACAGGTGCAGCGCATCGACGATGACGCACCCCCAGAACTTGCTTGTCCCCAGCAAGTCCCACTCGGTCCCCAGGAGCGCGTTGATCGCCCCCGCACGCCCGAGCAGAGCCTGCATCCCGATAGCCCCGACAAAGGGCGGCAGGATGAGCGGCACCAGGATCAGCGCGCTGAACACGCTCTTGAGCGGAAAGATGAACTTGGCGCTCAGAATCGCCAGCGGCAGCGCGATCAGGATGCACAGCGTCGTGGTCGTCGAGGCCATCACCACCGAGTTCGCGATGCACTCACGGATGCTCGGATCGCTGAGCGCCAGCTCGATATGCCGGAGCGTCAGCCCAACCGAGCCGTCGGCCCGCCGCTCGATCAACGCCCCCTGCACCGTCAGGAAGATCGGATAGACCAGCAGGACCACCAGGAACGCCATGAGCACGCTCCACAGCGAGTACGCCGAGATGACTTGGCCGATCTTTCGCCTGTGGGTGGGCATGACGCCCAGTCTACGCCGACCTGCACGACCATCCGCTCTCGTCCCGTCCCGGCCATCCCCCTGCCCCGGGACCAGTCGCCGGGGAGCCCGCCACCCAAGGATTCGAAAATCGGCTCGCCGGGTGTGGAGTTGACCCTCTCCCTGACCGACCTATCATCCAGACCCCTGTCCGGGCTGCCCCTGCGCACTCTGACCGGGGAACGTCTTTGATCAGATCGTCGCCACTGTAGCTCAGTTGGTAGAGCACACCCTTGGTAAGGGTGAGGTCACGAGTTCAAGTCTCGTCAGTGGCTTTGAGGTGGGTCGGGGGAAAATCGGGCGAGTGCGGCTGGGTCACGGCGGACCATCAAGCGGCAAGCACCCCCTGATTGAGGTGTTTTGATCGGTTCTGTCGGTCAGAAGTCAGGCGACTTCCCCGACCCGGAGCCCTCCGACGGCGGTGATCGCCCTCTCGGGTGGCTTTTGGTTCGGAACCGGTCAATGATCCCCTCCCGCGCTCTCGTGTTCAGAGCGTGGGAAAGGGTTCGGGGTTGAACGAAACGGATCGCTGGTCGGCATCGGTGCCGGCTCGGCGGATTGACGGACGACGGTAGACGATCGCAACAGGCCGCTCACCATCGCGGCGTTTCGAGGAGGTTCAGGTCCCATGGCCAAGGGCGTATTCGAGCGTACAAAGCCGCACGTGAACGTCGGCACCATCGGTCACATCGACCACGGCAAGTCCACCCTGACCGCGGCCCTTTCGGCGCGTTCGGCGGCGGTGTTCGGCGGGGTGATCAAGTCCTATGCCGAAATCACCAAGGGTGGCACGGTTCGTGACGCCAACAAGACGGTGACCATCGCCTCGTCTCACACCGAGTACGAGACCAAGAAGCGGCACTACGCCCACGTCGACTGCCCGGGCCACGCCGACTTCGTGAAGAACATGATCACCGGCGCCGCGCAGATGGACGGGGCCATCCTCGTCGTCTCCGCCGCCGACGGCCCCATGCCGCAGACCCGCGAGCACGTCCTCCTGGCCCGCCAGGTCGGTGTGCCCTACATCGTCGTCTTCCTCAACAAGGTCGACCTCGTCGACGATCCGGAACTCCTCGAGCTGGTCGAGATGGAGATCCGCGAGCTGCTGAACAAGTACGGCTTCCCGGGCGACAAGACCCCGATCATCCGCGGCCAGTCCAAGCTCGCCCTGGAGAACCCCAAGGACGACAAGGCCTGCAAGCCGATCGATGACCTCTTCGACGCCATCGACAGCTTCATCCCCGAGCCCACCCGCGAGATCGACAAGCCGATGCTCATGAGCGTCGAGGACGTCTTCTCCATCAAGGGCCGCGGTACGGTCGCCACCGGTCGTATCGAGCGCGGCGTCTGCAAGGTCGGCGACGCGGTCGAGATCGTCGGTCTCGCCAAGCAGAACAAGACCTCCACCATCACCGGTGTGGAAATGTTCCAGAAGACCCTCGATCAGGGCCAGGCCGGCGACAACGTCGGCGTGCTGCTCCGCGGCATCGAGAAGAACGACATCGAGCGCGGGCAGGTCATCTGCAAGCCCGGCTCCATCAAGCCGCACTCCAAGTTCAAGGGCCAGGTCTACGTCCTGACCAAGGAAGAGGGCGGTCGTCACACCCCGTTCTTCTCCAACTACCGCCCCCAGTTCTACTTCCGCACCACCGACGTCACCGGGACCGTCAAGCTCCTGGGCGGCGCCGAGATGTGCATGCCCGGCGACAACGTCGAGATCGAAGTCGATCTCGGCGACAAGCCGGTGGCCATGGAGACGGGCCTCCGCTTCGCCGTCCGCGAGGGCGGGCGAACCATCGGCTCCGGCACCGTCACCGCCATCCTCGACTGATCCCCATCGGCCTCGTCGCATCCTCAGCGGTGCGGCGGATGAGCCTGAACTGTCTCCCCTGGCCCGCCGACCCACCCGTCGGCGGGCCGGTTTGATCGCAACGAACTGTTCTCGCATCTCGCCTTTTGACCTCCTCCGGACGCGCAGCATCGGTCCGGGCGGCATGAAAGTGACGGTGGATCATGGCCAAGAAGGGTGGAACGCCCGCTCGTGAGTACGTCTGGCTCCAGTGCACGGAGACCGGCGACATGAACTATCGCACCGAGATCCGCACCAAGGGCGGCATCGACGAGAAGCTCAAGGAAGGGTTCTGGAAGTACTGCCCGCGCCTCCGCAGGCACACCCTCCATAAGATGAAGCGCAAGTAAGCTCAACGAGTCATCCACACGCCGGTAGCTCAATTGGCAGAGCGGCGGATTCCAAATCCGCAGGTTGCGGGTTCGATTCCCTCCCGGCGTGCTTCGAGCCTCGTGCTCCCGGACTCGCTCGCATCGCTCCGATCGCCCCTGCCACCTGGTGGTGTGGGTCCCCCGGACCGTGATCCATCCTGACACCCGCCTTTGCTTGGACGACAGCAGCACCTCATGGCAGCCGGAATCTACAAACCAGGTCAGGGCTATTGGGTCCGCGTGCTGACGGCGACGATGATCGGCGTCATCACCCTCGCCGCCGCCGCGTGGATGTGGTCGCAGATGGCCCGTCTTCATGAGCGGCTGCCGCGCGTCACGTGGATCATGGAAGTCTCACCGATCCCTGAGTCCGCCGCTCCGGGCCAGACCGTGACGCTGCTGGCCAAGGGCGTGGGCGCAACGCCCGGCCCGAGCATCGGCTCCGGGGTGCTGGTCGAGAAGGCGTCCAAGTCCGTGGTCCTCAAGGACGTTCAGATGTCCGATCCGGTCGCCGATGCCTCGGCGACGGGCACCATCGAGTTTCCCGGCGCCGCCGGCGCCAGTCCGACCCGCGGGGCCGTGGCTCGGTCCAGCGGGACCCGTGCGATCGAGGTCGGCCTGCTCCAAGGCCTGGCCGCCGGACTGGTCATCCTGATCGGCGCGATCATCGGGTACTACGCCACCGCCCTGCACCAGCGATTTGTCGACTTCCTGATCTCGACCGATGGCGAGATGAAGAAGGTGAACTGGTCGACGGTCCGGGACATCCGCATGTCCACGACGGTGGTCATCTTCGCGGCGCTTCTGCTGGCCGGGTCGCTGTTCGTGGTCGACCTTGCGTTCAAGTGGTTCTTCCAGAGCATCGGCGTGCTGGTGAGCTGAGCGGCTCGGCACGTCCGGACGGTTGCGGTCTTTAGACATTCACGGTCGAGGGCGGAGTCGCCAAGGCCGGATCGTTGCAGCACTCGCACCGGGCCGCATGGCCCGGTTGTCACAAACAGAGGGCGATCGGCGTGTTTCGTCGATCCCAGACGGGTCCAGGAGGTTCTCCATGTCCAGTGATCATGCCGCCCCATCAACCCGCACCGGCCTGCTCGGGCCGGATGAGCCCCTGCGCCGGGACGGGATGGACTGGTTCACGCTTCGCGTGGCCAGCAACAAGGAGAACTACGTCCGCGAGACGCTCCTCCGAAAGGTGCAGATCGAGAAGATGGAGCACCTGGTCGGACGCATCCTCGTCCCCACGGAGAAGACCAAGACCATCAAGAACGGCAAGACCAAGATCGTCGAGACCAAGATGTACCCGGGGTACGTCTTTGTCGAGATGCGGCTGGAGCCGGATGGACGCATCCCCCAGGACGTGTTCTTCCTGATCAAGGAGACCACGGGCGTGGGCGATTTCGTCGGCACCGCCGGGCGACCGACGCCCATGAAGGAGCACGAGATCGAGAAGCTCCACATGGACTCGCGCAAGCCCGAGGACCAGCCGACGGTCAAGCTCGTGTTCGCCAAGGGCGAGCACGTCACGATCAAGGAAGGCCCGTTCCAGGGCTACGAGGGCACGGTCGACGAACTGCTGCCGGAGAAGGGCCTCGTGCGCGTGCTGGTGACGATCTTCGGTCGGCAGGCGCCCATCGAGATCGAAGAGTGGCAGCTCACCAAGGCCGACGGAACGTGATCGGGTCGCCCGGCGCGACCATTCTCCGTCGGCAACGCCATCGCCCGGGAGTCCGCCGCCGGTGCAGCGTTCCGGGCGTCGCGCCCGCGCTCGGCCGATCGCACCGCACGCGGGGGCGATGATCGGGTCGTATCATCGTGCGCAGACTGTTCACGGACTGAACCATCATCTGAGGGGATACACCATGCGCGGCGTGCGACTGCACCCGGATGCGGCGGGTACTGGGGGGGCCGGCGGCGGGGATTCGATGGCATCTTGGGAGAAGGCCGGGCGCTCCGCTCCGAGGGCAACGGCGCCAAAGAAGAAGCGTCGCTGGGGCCGGATCATCATCATCGGCACGAGCGTGCTGCTGTTCCTGCTCGCCCTGCTGGTTGCGCTGGCGCCGACGATCGCTTCGAGCATGGCCCCATCACGGATCGAGGCCGCCGCCGCCGAGTCCCTGCAGGGAAGGATCAAGGTCGGCGGTCTCCGCGTGGGCTGGTTCAGCGCCACGGAACTCGGGCCGGTGGAGGTGATCGATCCCGATGGCAAGATGGCGGCGAAGCTCACTGTGAAAACGCCCACCACGCTGTGGACGATCGTGAGCCAGCGTTGGTGGAGCATGAAGAACCTCGACGCCGGGACAGTCGAGCTTGGCGGCACGCTCGACCTTGTGCGTGATCTCAAGACCGGCAAGACCAACCTGCAACGGGCGCTGGAGCCCAGGGCCCAGGCCAAGCCCGCCGGCGGAACGTCGCCCGCTGATGGATCGACCAAGCCCTCAGGGGGTGGATTGCAGACGGCCAAAGCGGTGCTCAAGCTCAACGCGCTGGACGCGACGGTGCGTGATCGACAGCTCGACGGCTCACTCACGACGCCCTTGGGCGTCAAGGGGCTCGCGGGAGAGACCAGGATCGAGTACGCGGCATCGCCGATGACGCTGACCATGGTGAGCGCGCTCACCGGATCATCCGTGGGCGGCTCCGGGGGTTCGTCGCCGGCCGATGCGATCAAGGTCGCCATCGACGCGAGCGTGCGGCCCAAGCAATCAGGCGGGAGCGGTCTGTCGGCGATCGACAGCGTCAAGCTCAAGCTCGACGTGAACAACGCGCCGATCGATCTGATCGACGCGATCGCCGCTCAGGGCGGCGCGCTCGTGCAGGGCATCGGCCCGCGGGCCAACGTCACGCTCGACGCAGGAGGGACGCCCAGGAACGCCGCGGTGAAGTTCACCCTCGCCGCGGACCGGGCCTCGGGCAATCTTGATCTTGCGCTGAAGGACAATCTGCTGATTGCCCAGGTCGCGTCTCCGGCCGCCCAGACGCCCGGGGCAACGCCGCCGTCGAACGCCAACACCATCGTCCTGCAGTCGACGGAGTTCCTGGCGAGCATGCCGCAGCTTCGCGCATCGCTGGAGAAGGCGGGGGCGCAGATCAAGGTGAGCAACGCGCCCGGGGTTCGAGTCGCGATTCAGAACCTGCGGTGGCCGGTGCCGCCGGCGCTCGTTGACGGGGGCGATGCCAGGGCCGCGATGGCCAAGGCGGACTTCCGCGGACACGGTCTGGACCTGCGTGTGGAGGTCGGCGAGATGCAGGGGCAGATCGCACTGCCCACGGGGTCTTCGGCTCCGGGCGGGTCCCCGTCGACGTGGAAGCCCTTCTCCGTGTCGCCGATGGTGCTGGAGATCCAGGCGGCTGATCTGGCCAAGCCGGTCATCATTTCCGGCGGCACCAAGACGACGATCGACGGCGCGCCCGCGGGCGACGTCACGATCAACGCCCGCGCCGAAGGTCTGCTGAGTGAGACCGGCCAACTGCGAACGCTCGCCGGCGCGGGGCTCGCCGACGCGGTGGACGCGAGCGTGCAGGTGCGTGGGATGTCGACGGCTCTGCTGCAGCCGATTCTCGCCGGGGCCGACCTGCCGATCGAACTCACCACGGACGTGGGGCCGACGCTCGATCTCGGGCTGAGCGCCCGTGCGGACGTGCGTCAGGCGGGCAATGCCCAGGGCGGCGCGCAGGGTGGCGGCGAGGCGATCCCGCCGATCGAGGCCGCTGTGCGCATGAACAGCGCGAACATCCAGGCCGATGCGCTGATCCGGATCGTGGATCGCGTGCTCACGACCACCGGCGAGGGTGTGACCATCCGCGTGCAGCGTGCCGCGCCGCTGGCAACGCGGCTGGCCTCGGCCCCGGGCAAGCCCGCGTCGGTGGAGCTCTCCGGAGCTGGCGGCGTGCGTGTGGACATCCGCGACCTGGTGCTGCCGATCGACAAGCTCAAGGGGGCCGAAGCGCTCGGTGCGATCAAGGCCAAGGCCCGAGTGGAGCTGACGGATCTGGCCGTGCTCCCGGTTCTGGCTCCCCCTGCGGGAGCGCCGGTGAGCGGCACGCCCTCGCAGCCGGTGCGCATCGGCAGCGGCAAGCTGGACCTCACGCTCGACGGTGCGAGCCCGCCGAGCATCGAGCTCGGTTCCGCGTTGTCCCACGAGAACACGCCGTTCGAGTTCTCCGGGCGCCTGTCGCTCGATGGAATTGTCGGCGGCAGGATTCCGGCGGCGGGCGAAGGGCCGGCCAAGATCATCTCCCTCAAGCCCACGGGCCGCATCGATCTCAAGAATCTTCCGCGGAGCGTGCTGAACCTGCTCCCGGCCGCCTCTGCGTACGGCACCACGCCGGTCGCGGGGGCTGACATGCCCGCGCAGTTGAATCGGGCGATTCGAGAATCCATCGGATCGTCGGCGTCGGCGAGCATCGTGCTCAAGCCCGCGGGCGATGGGCTGTCGATCACCAGCGAGCTGAGCACCGCCGCGGGCGGCGTGGGCGCCCGAACGGACGCGACGCTGAGCGCCGCCGGTGTGCGGGCGGAGACTCTGAGCATCGTCGCGGGCATGGACCCGCGGGTGGTGAATCCGGTGCTGGCGACCGCGGGCTCCGGCGGCTCCGGGCCCCCGATCCAGATCGCTCAGCCGTTTGCCATTACCGTGAAGGCCACCCAGCCGATCGTGGTGCCGCTCAAGCCGGGCACGTTCTCGCCCGACTTTGCGAAGGCCGGGGACGCCGCCATCGCGCTCAGCACCGACAACGACATCGGCATCGACAACGTGCCCACGGGCGCAGACGAACGCGGGCAGCCCAGGACCGTCGGCGTTCGGGTGCGCGGGCTGCGTGCGGAGGTCAAGGCTCCGCTCGCCGGTCTGGACTCGGCGCAGAGCGAGAGCAAGCGGTTGAACGCGACCTTCGCCGCCGCGGCATTCCGTTCGGCGGACTCTGCGCCGATCGCCAACGTGTCTGGTTCGGCGTCGGCCGCGATGAACGGGAAGATGCCCGAGGCGGCCGTCACGCTCGCGGGAGTTGAGTGCGCCGTGGTCGACGGGCTCATCGGGCAGCCGGGACTGATCTCCGGTGCGCTCGGCGAGCGTGCGGATGTGAGCGTCCGCGTCGTGCCTGCGAGCGGCGTGACCAGACTCACCGCCGAGATCGCCGCCCCGAGACTGAGCGACGCCAAGCTCGAGTTCGTGCAGGAGCCCACGCGCATCGCCCTCACCCGCGCCGTGACGATCACATGGCGACCCGATCCGGCCTTCCTGAACAGGTACGCGTTCAAGGCCGACGCCTCGGCCGCGGCGGCTCCGCCCGTCGGCGGCGGTGGAGGGGGCGGGGGTGGTGGCGGTGGGGGGTTGGATTCGGCGGCTCGAGACCTCGTGCGCATGGTGACGGGCGAGGGCGCAGCGCAGCCCGCCCCGCCCCCGGGCGCACCCATGGCGATCACTCAGGTCGCGCCGATCTCGATCGGCCTGAACAAGTTCGTGATCTCATCCGGCCAGGGCGAGGGGCCGCTCAAGCCCGGCGTCTTTGATGCGGATCTGAGCGTGAATCTGCCGCAGATCGGCATGACGACCCAGGCACGCGGCGGCGCGCCGACCCCCCTCTCTCTTGAGGCGACGCAGCTCGCGATCCGCTCCCAGCCTGCGGCCGCGCCAGCGGGTGGCGGTGGCGAGATCGTCGCCGATCTCCGCATCGCGCGGATCATCGCCGCGGGTATCTCGGCGGAGAAGGGTTCCTCGGCGAAGGTCCGGATCGGCAACTACGCCGACGCGCTTGGCAAGCCGACACCGGACGCGGCGGTCGTCAACCTCGACGCCGACCTCGCCAGTTTTCCGACGGCGATCATCGACCAGTTCGCCAACCAGCGCGGCATCCTCGCCGAGCTGCTCGGCCCGACGGTGAACGTGCAGGCAGTGGCCCGCAACGTCTCTCAGGGGCGCGGCCCGGACGGGACCAAGGCCCCGTCTGGAACCGTTGAGTTCAAGGCCGTCAGCCCACGGGCGCGGGCTGAGATCAAGGGCGACATCCGCGACGGGACGTTCGTGCAGACCGGCCCGATGACCGCCGAGCTGGTGGAGATTCGTCCGGAGTTCATCCGCATGCTGCAGGGCAGCCTGCCGATCGTGGACTCTCTGAGCAAGACTCCGCAGGATGCCCCCGCGGTGTCGCTTGGGCAGAACGTGAGTCTGCCGATTGACGGCGACGTGCGGAAGATCAACGGTGTGATCACGATCGATCCCGGCGTTGCCCGCTTCACCACCAACAACCTGGTCGGCAAGCTGCTCAAGAGCGTCGGCGGCCAGGCCGCCGCCGACTTCGGACGGAAGATCGATCCGTTCACCATTCGAGCCGTGAACGGCGTGTTGACCTATGACCAGTTCAATCTCCCGCTCGGGGAGTTCAATCTGCAGACCAAGGGCACGGTCGACCTCGTGCAGAGGCAGATCGACGTGATCACCTATGTCCCGCTTCTGGGGCTCTCGGACATCGCCGCCGGTTCGCTGAACACAGGGCTGGCCGGAAAGCTCGGCGTGCTCGACAAGAACACGCTGGTGCCGATCGTGACCCGCGGCTCGATGGACAACCCACGAACCGAGATCGACGTCGGGTTGTTCATCAAGGAGCGCGGCGACCAGCTTCTGAAGCAGCCGGAGAAGATCATCGACAACGTCATCGGCGATCTGCTCAAGCCCAGGAACCCGCCCAAGAAGTAGTCCGCCGCTCGTGTCCGGGGGTTGTGTCTCAAGGGTCCTTCGTGTCTGCTACGCTGCCACCGTCATGGCGTCACCCCTCGCCAACCTGTCGTGCGCCATCGTGTGCAAGGACAATGCACCCACGATCCAGCGCACGCTCGACTCGGTGCGCGGGCTGTGCGCAGAGATCGTGGCCGTGGATTCCGGTTCGACCGACGGCACGCTTGACATGCTGCACGCCGCGGGCGCCCGCGTGATCCGCTCGGAGTGGCGGGGCCACGTCCGCACCAAGCAGCACGCGCTGGAACTCTGCACGCACGAGTGGATTCTGAGTGTCGATAGCGACGAGAGCGTCCTGCCGGAGTTGGATGCGTCCATCCGTGCGGCCCTCGCACGCCCCGCCGCCGACGCTTATGCGGTCAACCGGCTGACCTTTTACCGCGATCGTCCGCTTCGGCACGTCTGGCAGCCGGAGTGGCGGGTGCGACTCGTCCGCCGCGGAAGGGCGGCGTGGACAGGGTTCGATCCGCACGATGTGCTCGCCCCTTCCGCGGGGGCGCGCGTCTCCCGCCTCGTCGGCGATCTCAGACACGATTCCTTCACCACCTTCGCCGAGCACATGAGAAAGCAGTGGTCGCACGCAACGACCATGGCCGCGAGTCTGCACGCGGCGGGCAGACGCGGGTCGTACGCCCGGTTGCTGCTCTCACCCACCGGGGCGATGCTCAAGCAACTCGTGCTCAAACGCGGCGTGCTGGACGGGTATCCGGGGTTCCTGGCGGCGGCGTCCACCGCGACGGCCGCGCTCATCAAGCACGCCACCCTCATCGAGCTTGGCGCGGGGCCGGGCAAGCCAGGCTGATCCTCCGGACATATGGAGCCGGACCACCTGAATGTCGCCGGCGTCCGAGAACGCCTCGTCGGTGAACGCCCGCCGGCTGACCCGCGCCCACAGGCTTGTTTCGCTCGTGCCAGAGGACGGGTTCGTGCGGCTCCCTGATATGATGCCTGCCCTCAGCCCATGTCCGACCACGGCCAGAATCCCTCATCAGCCCCCGCGACCATCGGTCCCTATCCCATCGAGCGCGAGCTCGGGAGGGGCGGCATGGGCGTGGTGTACCTGGCCAGGGATCCGCGGCTGAATCGCCCGGTGGCAATCAAGGTTCTGCCCGCCGCCTTCGTCGCCGACCCCACCCGCCTGCAGCGGTTCGAGCGCGAGGCCCGCACGCTGGCGCAGCTCAACCACCGCAACGTCGGGATGATCTTCGGGCTGGAGGACGACGCCGGGCAGCGGCTGCTCATCCTCGAGTACATCCCGGGTTACACGCTCACCGACAAGCTCGTCCGAGGGCCGATGGTGCTCGATGAGGCCCTTCGAATAGCCATCCAGGTCTGCGAGGGACTGGAGGCCGCCCACGAGCGCGACGTCATCCACCGCGATCTCAAGCCCGACAACCTGCGCGTCACCCCCGAAGGGCTCGTCAAGATCCTCGACTTCGGCCTGGCGACCCAGCAGCACGCCGACCCGGCCCACGCCGCGACCGGCAGCCACCTCACCCAGGCCGGAATGGTCATGGGCACGCCCGGGTACATGAGCCCCGAACAGGCCCGTGGCATGCCGACCGACAAGCGCACCGACATCTGGGCCTTCGGGTGCGTGCTGTTTGAGATGCTCACCGGCTACAAGGCCTTTGGCGGCGAGACGGTGAGTGATTGCCTGGTGTCGATCCTCGAACGCGAGCCGGACTACACGCTCATCCCCGCACGAACGCCCAATCGCCTCCGCGATCTGCTCCGAAAGCTGCTCATCAAGGACCCGCGTCGGCGTCTGCGCGACATCGGCGACGCCCGGATCGAACTCGAGGATGTTCTCACCCAGCCCCAGAGCGGGTGGTACCAGGCCGCGGGCAACGCCGCACGTGCCGGAACGCTGGCCCGCCTGGTCATGCCGCTGACCATGCCCGGGGCGAGCGGGGGAGGTGGGGGTGGCGGTGGGGGTGGCGTGGGGGGCATAAGTGGGGGGGGAAGCGGATCCGCAACAGCCTCCGTCGAGCTCACGTTGACCAACTCGGCCCGCTCGGCGGTGGCCGTCTCTTCCGACGGCACCACCGTGGCCTTCGTCGCCGGGCGAGCGGCTCAGAGCATGCTCTACGTCCGTCGCATGGACGGACACGATGCCCGGCCCATTCCCGGCACCGCCGGGGCCGATGCGCCGTTCTTCTCCTTCGACGGCTCCAAGCTCGGGTTCTTTGCCGACGGCAAGCTCAAGCGCGTCGCGCTCACCGGCGGGGCCCCCGTCACGCTCACCGCCGCCCCTCGCCATCAAGGCGGCTCCTGGGACGCCAGCGATGTCATCTACTTCATTCCCGACTGGCAACGCGGGGTCATGAAGATTCCCGCGGCCGGCGGGTCCCCGACGCTCGTCACCGATCCGGACCTGGGCTCCGGAGAGATCGCGCTCATGGCCCCGGACGTTCTTCCCGGCTCGCGGCACGCGCTCGTGAGCGTCTGGACTGGCTCGGGCAATGGGCACGATGACGCGCTCATCACCGCCATCGATCTTCGCACCGGCGCACGCAAACCGCTCATCCACGGCGGATGCAACCCCAGATACCTCCCAAGTGGGCACATCGTCTTCTCCAGGGGCGGCTCGCTCCTGGCGGTGGCCTTTGATCCCGAGCGCCTCGAGGTCTTCGGCTCGCCTCTGGCCGTCGAGGACAAGGTGCTCGGAAACGCGCTCGGGGGCTCGGCCCAGTTCGCCGCCGGCGGTGATGGGACGCTTGTGCTGGCCCACGGTCCTGTCTGGGAACCACGCTGCCAGATCATGACCTCCGCCCGCGACGCCGAGCCGGTCCCGATCATCACCGAGGCCAAGCCCTTTTGTGCCCCGGCACTCTCGCCCTCGGGTCGGCTGCTCGCCGTGCAGGTGCAGGGCGCCACCGACCACATCTGGCTGTACGACCTTGACCGTCCCTCGGCGTCGGGCACACGGGCGACGTTTCTGGGCGACAACGCGTCCCCGATCTTCACGCCCGACGGGACGCGGATCGCCTTCCGGTCCAACATGTCCGGGCAGTATGAGTTGTACTGGATTCCGGTCGCCGGCGCGGGTGCTGTCGGGAGCGGCGCGCCCGATCTGCTGTACTCCTCGGACCGCTCGCCGATCCCGTGCGGATTCTCTGACGGCGGTCGAACGCTCGTGTTCGTCCAGCAGAAGGCGAGCGCCGTCGCACCCGGTGCGCCCGCCGCCCCCGTCGGGCTGGAGGTCTGGGCCGTCGGCGTCGACGATCCCTCCAGCGCTCGACCCGTGGCCCAGTCCGCCGCGAGTTGCTGGGGTGCCGCCGTCAGCCCTGACGGACGGTTCCTCGCATTTGTCTGCGATGAGACGGGCCGCCCCGAGGTGTACGTCCAGACGCTCGCTGGCACGCCCACCCGACGCCAGGTGTCGGTCGACGGCGGAACCGCCCCGCGCTGGGCCCGAAACGGGGGGGAGCTGTACTTCCGATCCGGCGACCAGATGATCGCTGTTCGCATCGCCATCGAACCCGCGTTCATGGTCGGCCGACCTCGCGTGATGTTCCAGGGTCCGATGGCCTCCCCGAGCTCGGCAACGCCCAACTGCGACATCACGCCCGCCGGGGAGTTCGTCTTCCTCCGCGCTCAGGAGGATCAGTCTCGCGTGACCCATCTGGACGTCGTGCTGAACTGGTTCACTGAGCTTCGCCGACGCGTGCCCGTGCCGCAATCCGCGGGCATGTCCACCGGACGCATGAGCGGGTCGGGCTTCCTGGCCGGGCCCGGCAGTGGTCAGGCATATCCGAGCAGCGCGGGGACACAGCTCTACGGCCGGCCGCAGAGCCAGCCGCCCCACCCTGCGCACGGCGACGCCAGCACGCTCACCCGCTGCACCCCACCACCCACGCCCCCCAACACCCCGCCCCCGCGTCCGAGCGGGCCGAGCGAGGCCAAGACGATCGGCTGAGCTCCGACCCCGGCCCGCGCCCATACACAGGTGTGTTCTCGAACCTTTGTCGCTTCAGTGTCAAGGTGGAGAATCTTGACCCCGAATTTGGTAGACGGGCAGCTCCTGCAACGGGCCATTCCGCTTGCAGATTTCTGCTTGTGCGATAGTCTGAGGTTATGCCGGGCGTGGGTGAATGGGTCCGTGCACCTGTCTGGAGCAACCGCCATGTCGCCAGTTCGTCGTTGGGTCCTCTGGTGCTGTGTGATCGCGATGCTGCTGGGACTTGCGCGGGTCGGCCGCGCTCAGACGAACGTGTGCGGGGCGATCTCGGTGGACACTACGTGGGATCTCGCCGGCAGCCCCTACATCATCACCTGTGACGTCGTCGTCCTGCCTGGCGCGACGCTGACGATCGATGACGGTGTCAGCATCCGGTTTGACCCCGGCGTCCGGCTCCGGGCCCAGGGCGGACGCATCGACGCCAACGGTGTGACGGGTAATCCGGTCCTGTTCTTCTCCACCGATCCCACCAATCGCGGCTACGGGGTCGACATCGTCCCCTCCAGCGTGACCAGCACCTTTGACTTCTGCCGATTCAAGGAGCTCACCTACGGCATCTTCCTGAACTGCTGCGGCGGCATCACGCCGGTCATCGTCAACGACTCGGCTTTCGACGCCAACACCGTTGCCATCGGCGGCTATACCGGGCAGATGGCGCAGATCTACCAGAGCACCTTCCAGTCCAACGGCGTCGTCGCCGACGCTGCCGACAAGACCTTCGACGGCTGCACCATGACCGGCAACGTGACGAACTTCCAGTCCGTCGAGCGCACGATCATCCGCAACAGCACGATCACCGGGGGCGCGTTCGGTGTTCAGGGGGCTGGCAACAGCTTTCAGGTCGAGATCTACGACACCACCATCACCGGAACCCAGGTCGGTGTCTATGCCCCGAGCGTCATGCAGCGATGCGTGATCACCAACAACGGCGTCGGTCTTCGCCTGCTCGGCCAGCCGGCCTCCGTGCAGTGCAACGACATCCTCGGCAACACGGTCTGGAATCTGGAACTCATCGGCGGATCGTCCCTCACCGTCGCCAACAACTGGTGGGGCTCCACCAATGCCCCCTCGATCGACGCTCGCATCTTGGACGGACTCGACCAGATCGGGCTCGGCCTGGCGCTGTACACCCCATTCCTGAACGGGCCTTTCGCGTCAGGACCCTGCAACTGCGTGCAGCCCACCGTCTCCGCGCTGCCGCCGTCGATCTCGGTGTACGGCGGCCAGACCGTCGCCATGAGCGTCAGCGCCACCGGCACCGCGCCGCTGACGTACCAATGGTTCCGCAACGGTCTGCCGGTGGCCAACGGCGGCCGCTTCAGCGGCGCCAACACGACGACCCTCACGATCTCGCCGGTGGCCCGCAACGGCGACGAACCCGCCTGGACCGACTCGGGCTCGTATCACTGCGTCGCCACCAACCTCTGCGGGAGCGTGGCGAGCTCCCCCGCTTTCCTCTCCGTGACCAACTGCGCCGCGGACTTCAACAACAGCGGCATGCTGGACTTCAACGATATCTTCGACTTCCTGAACGCCTGGTT
>DHLW01000031.1:0-280 GCA_002405485.1 Phycisphaerales bacterium UBA4658 | reverse complement strand
GAACGCCTGGTTTGCCGGGTGTCCGTAAGCAGGTCGGGCGGGGACAGATAGAAGATGGCATGTGACAAAGACGTGGAGTTCTGGGGGAGACAACTTCAGCATCGCGTCTGCGAACATCATCTCCACTCCCCGTCCCCACGCTCCGTCTAGAGCGACATTGAGGCCACTTCAAGTGGTTGCAGATGGCAGCTTGGCAATCGGAACTGTACCGATGAACCGGAGCCACTGCCGGTCCATCGCCCAATCCTACACACTCATTCACGAACGCCAAGTAGGGCAG
>DHLW01000122.1:750-2760 GCA_002405485.1 Phycisphaerales bacterium UBA4658 | reverse complement strand
CACTCGGATGGTCGTGCACGATCTGACGCGGGTGTCGGTCAGGGGTTCGGGTGGAGGGGGTGGCGGGGGTGTGGGGGGAGAAGGGGAGGGCGTGCTGGTGGTGCACGTGTCGCTTTTTGACGCGGAGCGGCCAGATGAGAGTGTCCGGCCGCTGGGCGTGTTCCGGGTGCGGCTGTATCGGCCGCGCGATCCCGCGGGTGAGCCGAGGGCGACGCAGGCGCTGGACCGGACGTGGGAGGTGGATCTGCGGTCGCCGAAGCGGAACGCCGCGGCGTTTGATGAGTTCATCTCGCGGACGTATGTCCTCGAGCTGCCGGATGCGCCGGATTGGCTGCGACGCTGGGCGCGGGGAGAGGGGCCGGCGGGGGAGAAGCCCAGCGTGGTGGTGGAGTTCACCCCAAGCGAGGCTGTCGGGGGCGATGGGGCGAGTACGCTGCGGGCCGGAGCGTCGCTCTCCAGATAGCCGGTGCGGCGAGCCAGTCAGTTGGCCAGTCAGTTGGCCCGTTCTTTGGCGAGTCAGCGGGGCGGCGTGGAGCGAGGGGCTTTACCGGGGGCGTCATCCTGAAGACTGCGGGCGATGGAGAGCTCGTGCAGGCGGACGCTGGCGCGATCGAGGTCGTCCTTGGCGCGGTGCATGGCGTTGGCGTCGACGCTGGTCCAGTCCCTGCCGGCGGCGTCGGTCATGGATCGGAGCGTGGCGATGCGGGATTCGAGGTCGGTGCGCAGATCGCTTGGCACTTCGGCCGCGAGCTTGTCAAGCTGTCGCGAAATCCAGTGCAGATCGAGCCGTGCGTTGGTGACGAGGTCGGCGATGCGATGGCGGGTCATGTCCTCGCGGGCGTGCGTGACGCTCTCGCGTTCAAGGCGTGCGACCTCGTCGGCGGTGAGGCCGTGGTTGGGGACGATCTGGGCGCTCAGGCGCTTCGCGGAGCGTTCCTCGACGGCGTGGACGGTGAGGATGCCGGAGGCGTCGACGGCGAACTCGACCTTGAGCTTGGGGATGCCGGCGGGCATGGGGGGGATGCCCTTGAGCTCGAATCGGCCGAGGGATCGGCAATCGGCGGCCATCTCGCGTTCGCCCTGGAGGACGTTGAGGACGATGCCGGTCTGGTTGTCGACGCTGGTGGAGAAGGTCTCGGCGGCGCGGCAGGGGACGGTGGAGTTGCGGATGATGAGCTTGGCCATGGCTCCGCCGACGGTCTCGAGTCCCAGCGAGAGCGGGACGACGTCGAGCAGGAGCGATCGTCGTCCGGAGCCGCCGCCCATGAGCACGCCGGCCTGGACCGCGGCGCCGAGGGCGACGACCTGATCGGGATCCAGGGCGGTGTAGGGTTCGAGGTTGAACTCCTCGCGGACCTTGTCGCGGACGAGCGGCGTGCGGGTGGCTCCCCCGACGAGGATGACGGCGGAGAGAGGCTCATCGTGCATGAGCGGCCGAGCGTCCTTGAGCGCGCGTCGGCAGCAGTCGATGGTGCGCTGCACGAGCGGGGCGATGAGCGTCTGGTACTCGGCGCGGGTGATGAGGCGCTGGTATACGCGGCCGCCGCCGAGGTCGATGCGGATGGAGGCCGAGTCGGCGTCGGAGAGGCGGATCTTGGCGGCTTCGGCGAACTGGCGGAGGGACTGGAGCGTTTCGGGGGGAAAGGTCATGGGCCCGAAGCGCTCGGTGATCTCGCGTGTGAAGAGGGAGAGCAGGGCCGAGTCGAAGTCATCGCCCCCGAGGTGGGTGTCGCCGCTGGTGGAGAGCACCTGGAAGCAGTCGGCGGCGGTGGAGTCTGCGGAGTCTGCGGCGGGGGTGATGCGGAGGATGGAGACGTCGAAGGTGCCCCCGCCGAGGTCAAAGACGGCGACGATCTGGGGCGCGAGAGGCGCGCCGGCGAGCTGGCGGAGGCCGAGGCCGTAGGCGAGAGCGGCGGCGGTGGGCTCGTTGATGATGCGGACGACGTCGAGCCCGGCGAGGCGGCCGGCGTCGCGGGTGGCCTGGCGCTGGGCGTCGTCGAAGTACGCGGG
>DHLW01000122.1:395-598 GCA_002405485.1 Phycisphaerales bacterium UBA4658 | reverse complement strand
CGGCGGCCTGGGTGCGGAGCGCGCGGAGGATGATGGCGCTGACTTCCTGCGGCGAGACGAC
Source organism: Phycisphaerales bacterium UBA4658 (assembly GCA_002405485.1). Lineage (GTDB taxonomy): Bacteria > Planctomycetota > Phycisphaerae > Phycisphaerales > UBA1924 > UBA4658. The sequence continues at coordinate 537 of DHLW01000122.1, read as the reverse complement.
GTGGGGCTCGCCGGAGGAGGTCGGGAGGGCGACGCGGGCGGTGTTGTTCGGGCCTTCGACGACGCGGAAGGAGAGGTGGGGGAGGTCGTTGGCAGCGTCGGCGGTGGAGCGTCCCATGAGCCGCTTGACGCTGGCGATGGTG
>DHLW01000122.1:0-239 GCA_002405485.1 Phycisphaerales bacterium UBA4658 | reverse complement strand
AGCCGCTTGACGCTGGCGATGGTGGAGAGCGGGTGGAGGAGCGCGTTTGCGCGGGCCTCGTAGCCGAGTTCGATGGGACGCGCGGGGGTCGAGGTGTCGAAGCGGACGACGGAGGGGAGCATGGGCCGGCCGCGATCATCCGGGAGGATGCGCGGCGGGGATGGCGGTGCCGGGTGTGGGGGCCAGTTGGCGATGGCGGCCAGGGAGTTGGTTGTGCCGAGGTCGATGCCGGCGATGGG
>DHLW01000116.1 GCA_002405485.1 Phycisphaerales bacterium UBA4658 | reverse complement strand
CGGCCGGACACTCTCATCTGGCCGCTCCGCGTCAAACAGCGACACGAGCACCACCAGCACGCCCTCCCCTTCTCCCCCCACACCCCCGCCACCCCCTCCACCCGAACCCCTGACCGACACCCGCGTCAGATCGTGCACGACCATCCGAGTGCTGGCCCCGATCTCGGTCCGGGCCGCCGGGCCCGATCCGGCCCCCTTGCAGCCCACGAACGCACCCCCGGCGCACAGCAGGAGAGTCGATCCGAGAAAGGCCAGCGCCGCCGCTCGCATGCGTGCAGTGTACCGCGCTCGCTCCGAGCGCCAAGCGTGCCGTCACGGCCAGTGATTGAACTGCACGAACAGCGCCTCGAACGCCAGCGACGCCACCCGGCCCCGATCCGTCCGATCGCCCGCCGCGAACGAAACGAATCGCATGTTCTCAAACTCGCGCCCGTGCCCATCGATGAGCGTTGCCGCCTGCGGCGGATCCGTCAGCGCCTGGGCGATCGCGTCGCGGAGCTCCCACAGGCCGCTCTCTTCCCCCGACACGAGCCGCCCGCGCACCACCACCGCAAAGTCCAGGAACCCGTTGGGCTGCAACCCCGGAGCGTTGGGTATCACCCGGAATCGCTGCAGCAGCTCCAGGCCCACCGGCCGCACGCTCAGGCGCTGCGGCCCGGTTCCGAAGATCATCTCCCCGTTGAATGTCACCGCCATGGTTCAGTCTCCGCTGGTCGCGTCCGCGACCGCCACAGGATCCGTTCCGCCATCGCCCATACCCAGGAACGTGAGCGTCTTGGTCGCGCTCAGGCCCGCCTGGATCGCCGCCACCTCCGTCCTGATCGACACGAGCACGCACAACACGCTCACGCGCTTCCGCCCCGCATCGCCCGCCTCGGGCCCGAGATAGAACCTCAGCGTCCCCGCCGAGCCCAGCATCGGATCGTTCGTATCGTCGCGCGTCACCCGTCGCACCACGCGCACCTGCACGGCGCGCTCCGGCACGTCCACGAACGCCGCGTACGAGCCGGAGTCCGAGTATTCCTCGACCAGCCGGCGCGCCGACTGGTCCACCACCACCGTCACCGCGTCCTCCCAGACGTGCTGCTCGAACCTCACCACATCCGGCTTCAATGCGATCATCTGATCCTCCCTCCCGGCGTGCTTCTCCGCTCGCTCCGCGACCTACGCCCGCTGCAGGTGCGACAGGTTCAGCGATCTCTCGGCGTCGCCCACGCCGTCGCCGTCCAGGTCCACCCTGGCCCTGGCCGACCACCGCTCCTTCACGAACCGTTCGCGGTAGCTCCTGGCGCGCTCGGCGGCGGGCGAGTCGGTCCCTGTCGGCGACGCCGCCGCCGCGTAGATCAGGTGCAGCGTGCCCAGCGCTTCCACGAGCTTCAGTTCGTCGGGGTTGGTGATCCGCGTCTCGTTGATCTCTCCCGGCTCCAGCGCATCTCCCGACGCCCGCACGCCCAGCATCCGGAGGATCTGCCGGTGCACGATGGCGATCTGCGGCGCGAACGTGACCACCGACGCCGGCGCGCTGCCCGCGTCGCCCGGCACGATCGCCGGCGCCGCCGACGTCGCTCTCAGCAGCGACACGATCATTCGATCGCTCTGCGGCACGGCGAGCACCTCGTAGCTCGTCCGCCCGTGCGTCACGACGTGCCCGGGCCCGACGCCCGTGCCCGCAAGCGTGCGTCCGACGAGCGTGAGCGTCCCGCCGGTGAGCGTGGCGTTGGCGGTGAAAAGCGTCTGCCCGAGCCAACCGACCTCCCGGAACAGGCTGGGCTCAAGGGCGAGCAGGTCCCGATCGTTGATGAACATGGCGAGTCCCCCTCTGGCGTTTGCCGTTGATGTGGTCCTTATGCAAGGCCCGCGGGCGCGCTCTCGCGACGCCCGCGGCCGCAGGCCGTCCGTGTCACGTGGTGGAAAGACCCCGGATCAGGCCGTGCGCGTTCTCGTTGCGCAGCTCGAGCGTGTACTCGCCCAGCACCATGCCGGTCTCGCTGTCGCCGGTCGCCGCCAGCGGCTTGTAGTGGAAGCTCCGCCCGCTCAGCGGCATGACCTGCAGGCGCGAGCTGTCCAGGAGCAGCACCGTGTCCGAGGGCATCCAGCGGCTGAGCAGGATGCGCTGCACGCCGAAGTCGCTCTCGTAGACCGAGATGCGGTTGATGATGCGGGTGTCGTCACCGTCGAGGTTGCGGTTGAACTGCGCGAACTCGTTCACGCGTCGCTTCTGCGCCCCGCCGCAGACGATCACGTCGATCGTGCCCGCCGACTGCTCCCAGATCTGCCGGAGCGCGGCGTTGATCGCGCCTTCCGAGAGCACCGTGCCCCCGCCGCCGCCGGCCGGGATGGGCCCCTGGCCGATCACGAAGTTGTTGGTCGTGAGCTGGGGGATGATCCCGTTCATCGTTCGCCGGACGGTGGGCGAGCCCTGCTGCGTCGCCGCCGGCGCCACGCCGTTGATCACGCAGTTCTCCAGGTCCCGGAGCATCTCGCGCATCCGCTCCTGCTTCTGGAAGTCGACCTCGTCGGCGACGCCGTGCACGCGGGCGGCGCGCATCGATCCCGACACCTCGACGCTCGAGGTGAAGATCTGCGTGAAGTTCCGCCGACGCACCCGGTTGGTGAACTGCGTCGCGGGCCGGTCGTCGCCCTCCAGCGCGGCGTTGCCGAGAATCAGCAGCCGCTGCCCGTTGGTCAGCGAGCTCGTGGCGGTTCCGCCGTAGCGGCGGACGACCGTCAGCGTGTTGCCCGAGACCTGGGTCACGAACATGATCTCCCGCGAGCCGTCGGGGCGCACCTGGTCACCGGCCCGGAAGCGCGAGCCCGTCGCCACCGTGATCGCCGTCGCGTCGCTGGCGTTGGGCGTGAACGTGGTCTGGTTGACCGTGTCGGTGTTGGGGAGCAGCGTGTCCACGCTGCTTACCCGTCTGTTACCAATGCGATTGACCTGGCGCAACGAGACAATTGCGTCGGGACGCATGTAGCAGGTGGCCGACCTGTTCGACGGTCAGCAC
>DHLW01000114.1:3146-18745 GCA_002405485.1 Phycisphaerales bacterium UBA4658 | reverse complement strand
CACCCTCAACCTCAACGGCGACTATCTCTCCGACGCGCTGGCGGCCCAGATCGGCGGCATCGGCATCGCGCCCGGGGCGAACATCAACTATGTCTCCGGCCACGCGATCTTCGAAGCCACCCACGGCACGGCCCCGAAGTACGCCAACCTCGATCAGGTCAACCCCGGCAGCGTGATCCTCTCCGGAGAGATGATGCTCCGATACCTCGGCTCCGGCGGGGACAAGACTTGGGCCGACGCGGCGGACCTGATCATCAAGGGCATGGACGGCGCCATCTCCGCCCGCACCGTCACCTACGACTTCGAGCGGCTGATGAAGGCCGAGGGCGACGCGAACGTGAAGAAGGTCAAGTGCTCGGAGTTCGCGACGGAAGTCATCAAGCACATGGGATGATCCGCGGCAGCCGGGCCCGGCCGACTCCGCTCGTGCGCACCCCGGGCACAGGCTGACCGTGTGCGCGGAAGCATGCACATGCGACACTTCGAGCAGGAATACTGAAGCGCAGTCGTCATGCATGGCGTCCGGCACTTGCCCATTTTCACATCAGAGGACCCCGCGAGCTGGACTCGAAACTCTGCTCTGTCATTGATCGATTTTCATGTTCTTTTTTCTTGACGCTCCGAACGATCGCAGTATCTTCTCAGCACACTTGGGCCGACGCCCGAGGACTTGAGGAGAGAGACCGTGATGACGTTCGTGCGCTCTGGCGCGGCCGCTCTGGCCGCTGGTTCTGTTCTCGCCTGCGTTGCTCCCGCGGCCGCGGGCACGCTCACATTCAACAGCGATGCCGAGTTCATCACGAACGAGGCCTCCGGGGCGTTCACCAAGACCTTCGGCGGCAACGTGCGCTGGGGCGACGGGCTCAACGCCGGCGATTGGGAGTACGCGATCGTGAACGCCAGTGATGTTCCGATCGGCGCCCCCGCCAACTCCCCCTGGACCGGCACCAACCTCCACTCGGTCACCTTCACCTATGACGGCGTCGGATCCGCCACGCTCGCGCTCGGCGGCATCGGGTCGCTCACCCGAAGCGTGCCCGTCGCACCCACCGTGTTCTTCGCTCGCGTCCGTGACAGCGCCACCCCGTTCAGCGAACTCTCGATGATCGAGGTCGATCTGGCGTACAACGGCGTCGGCGTCGACTACTCATACAACCTGCTTCTGGGCGATGCGAACGCGGAGTACTGGGGCGTCTCCGATGCCAACCTGAGCGCCGGGTTCACGATCCGCGCCGCCGCGAATCTCGCCGGCCCGCGGACCGCTGGCTCCGACCCGATGTACCAGTTCAAGATTGGCGTGCCCGCACCCGGATCCGCGGCCCTGCTGGGCGTGGCCGGCGTGCTCGCGGCCCGTCGCCGGCGCTGACCCCTCAGCAACGGACGCTCGAACCCAGGCCAAGGCCCCCCACGACTGGCGTTCGAGGTCGCGATCTCAGCGACCCAGACGCCGCGCAGCCCGCGCCGAATACCCTCCGGCGTGGAGTTCGTCGTGCTGCCCTGTCTTGCGCTCGCGCTCGCCGCGATCACGCTGCTCAGCGGGTTCGGCCTGGGCACCGTGCTCATGCCCGTGTTCGCGATCTTCTTTCCCATCGAGGTCGCCATCGCCGCCACCGGCGTGGTCCATCTGGTGAACAACCTGTTCAAGGTCGCGCTGGTGGGAAAGTGGGCGGATCGCGGCGTGTCGATCCGCTTCGGGATTCCGGCGATCATCTTCGCGTTCGTCGGGGCCGCAGCCCTCACCCTCCTGGCTCCCGTCCCCCCACTCACGATCTACGACATCGGATCGCATCAGGCGGTCGTCACGGTCGCCAAGCTCGTCACGGCGGTGCTGCTTATCGCCTTCGCTGCCCTTGAGCTTTTGCCGATGTATCGCCGACTGGCGTTCCACTCGCGGCTGCTTCCGCTCGGCGGCGCGTTGTCGGGGTTCTTTGGCGGGCTGACCGGGATGCAGGGCGCGCTCCGTGCGCCCTTTCTGCTTCGAGCCGGACTCGACACGCAGCCATTCGTCGGCACCACCGCCGTGGTCTCCACCGGCGTCGACATCGCTCGCCTGCTGATGTATGCGCTCGGCCTCACCTATCTGGCCAAGGCCCGGGACTACGGCGTCTTGAGCGAGCCGCGGACCATCGCTCTGGTCGCCGTCACGTGCGTGGCCGGCTGCCTTGGCTCATGGCTCGCCAAGCGTTTCCTCAGGCACGTCACGCTTGGGTTCATCCGCGCGATCGTTGCAGCCATGCTGTTTGTGCTCGGTATGCTCCTGGGCGCGGGGATCATCTGATCCGCCGAGCATCGTCATGATCGGCAAGCACTCGAACGCGTTCTTCGTCGCGGCACTCGTGGGCCTGCTCGCGACGTTTCTGTCGGCACGCCTGGATGACGTGCTGCTCTATGCGGGAGTTTCCATGCCGCCGGAGCCGGGGACGCGTCAGTACGCGGTCGCGAGCAACTGCGCGCTGCTTGCCGACTCGCGGCGGACATTCGATGTCATTCGTGTCAGCAGCTCTGGCCCAGGACGTCGGCCGTCGTCCGCCGAACTCGTCCGGCTCGCTCGAGGCACGAAATGGTCGACGGACTCCAAGATCGCGTACGGGGGCGCCCTGGTGACCATGCACGCCGACATGATCGTGCACGCGCAGGGCTGGCCCATGCGGGCCTTCGCCGCTCATGCGCGTGACGATCGCGGCCCGTTCTCAGGCGGGGTCGTGCTGATGATCCGTGGCCAGAGTCGCGTCATCGCGTACTCGCCAGAGCCCGTCGGCCTGGTGTTCAACACGCTTGTCTACGCGGCCGCGGCCCTTGTCCTGCGAGCGCTCGTGCATCGGGCTCGGGCCTGGGTGCGTCGTGCCCGACAACGGTGCCCGAACTGCGCGTACCCGAGCACGGGCCTGGTGAACGCGGACCATTGCCCGGAGTGCGGCCAGGCCATCGCATGAGCGGCCAAGCCCCCGGGTCTTCATGAGGAGCGTGCGACAACCACGCACGCGGGGGCGCTCAGCACCCCGCGAACCACGTGTTCAGGAAGCCGAAGATGTCGCCGACCTGCACGCCATCCACGCCGTCGAAGTCCGCCGACGCGCTGCCCGCGAACCAGGCGTTCAGGAACCCGAAGATGTCCTGCACATCCACGCCTCCGACCGTGTCAAAGTCGGCGGGGCAAAAGGCCCGGAGCGTGAACGGCGGATCCCAGATCGCGAACCACTGGCTGTTGAAGAACTGCTGCGCGTTGGCGGTAGGGAAGTGCGGCGTGACGAAGATCGTCTGCGGATTCGGGGTCGGATTCAAGGCGGTGTCGCCGACGGCGGACACAACCATCCAGTAGGTCCCGCTCGCCAGCCGCGGTGTCCAGCTCATGTCCACCGTCAACCGCGTGACCGGCCGGCTGTTGCCCGTGACGAGCCCCGTGGAACTCAGCCGATACACACCGCTGAACGCGCTGGAGACCAGCCTGTTGGTGGTGAAGTCGCCCGCGATGAGGGTGCCCCCTTCGGACGGATTTCCGTCGTACAGCGCCACATAGAACGCGCCGAACTGCACGTTGTTCGTGCTCGTCGTGCTCTGCACCCCGAAGAACGTCATCGTCGAGAGCCGATACCCCCCAACGCCGGGCGGTGCGGTGATCGAGAAGTCGTCGGCGATCCGGATCGGCCCGCCCTGAGCGGTCGTCGCGTTCGCGTTGAAGCCGATGGTGATCACCGACGTCTCGGCTCGGCTGATGCTCGCGCCGTTGAACCCCACGCCCACCTCGGTGATGAACGGGCCGTTGTCAAAGACCGTCACCTGGCCCGAGGCGATGCCGCCCAGAACAAGCAGCGCACACACGCCCACCGCGGATCGACGAAGAGACGAACGCATCAGATTGCTCCCGGTATAAAGCCATCGCGGCGACGCCGCACTGGCACCCGGAAGTTGTAGCCCTTCGCGATGCCGCGGACCACCACGGCGGGCAGACGAGCACGATCTCGCGATCGCGTCGTATGCTCTCTCACCATGCCCGGGCTCTTTGATGGAACGCCGCTCGAGCGGCCGGTGATGTGCGAACGCTGCGGCAAGACGCACGCCGCGTGCGCCTGTCCGCGCGATCGCCTCAGCGGGCGAGTCCTTGACCCCAAGGACCAGCCCATCCGCATCCGTCGCGAGAAACGCGGGGGAAAGATGGTCACCGTGGTCGCCGGCTTCGCCCCACGCTCCGAACGCACCAATGACCTCCCCGCGATCTTGAAGCACCTCAAGTCCACGCTCGGCACCGGCGGATCCGCCGACCAGACCTCCATCGAGATCCAGGGCGACCATCGAGACCGTCTGGTCGAGCACTTCAAGACCCTCGGCTACCCCGCCAAGCCCGCAGGGGGCTGAACGACGCAACGACACTCGTCCAAACGGCCGGACCGGAAGTCCCATGGAGCCCAGCGCACCCGGCCGCGCGTCTGTGTGGACACGATCCGCTTCAGCACCAAACACACTCCGTCCTCGCTGTCCATGTTTGGTGCGCCCACCAAGCTGAGAATCGAACGCTGCCGATCGCGCGAGTGAGGTTCGCGGGTGCCCGATCGCCGTCTCGACGCGCCTTGGGGACTTCGGCACACTGTGTGGGTCAGCGGATCTGAACGAGTCGCCATCGGCACCGTTGCAGCACGCGCACACGCGGAGTTTCCCCTGAGGGCCAGACCCCCCAGTTCTGACGAGGTGCACGGCGCTGCTTGGCGGCGGGCAGGATGGGATGCCCTGAGATGTGCGCTGTTCTGCGAACAACCCGTTCGAGGCCGGGGGATGATCGACCGATAAACTCGTCGGTCCCCGACTTCGATGTCCTCGAGAGCCATGCCATGCGCCACTTCGACCTTGTTGTCATCGGTTCCGGCCCGGGAGGGCAGAAGGCCGCGATCCAGGCCGCGAAGCTTGGTCGCAAGGTCGCGATCATCGAGAAGATGCAGTTTGTCGGCGGGGTGGCGATCAACACCGGGACGATTCCATCCAAGGCGTTGCGCGAGGCGGTGGTGAACCTCATCGGATCGCGGCGTCAGAACCTGGGCGCGTTTGCCGCCCTGGATCGCAAGACCCGGCTGTCGATGCTCGCCGAGAGCTGCAACAGGGTGATCAAGGCCGAGGTCGGGGTGGTGGAGCAGCACTTTGCCTCAAACGGGATCGAGATGATCCACGGGGTGGGGTCGTTCGCGGGCCCGGACATCGTGGTCGTCGAGAGTGCGAACGCGGTAGAGACGATCGGCGCCGAGAAGGTGCTGATCGCCGTCGGGACGACGCCAGCGCGTCCCGAGTCGATCGTGTTCGATCGCGACAAGATCATCACGTCCGACGAGATCCTGAATCTGCCCTATCTCCCGTCCACGATGATCGTGGTGGGCGGCGGGGTGATCGGGACGGAGTACGCGAGCATGCTCGCGGCTCTGGGCGTGCGCGTCACGCTCATCGAGGGACGCAACCGGATCCTGGATTTCCTGGATGCCGAGATCGGCGAGGCGCTGCAGTATCACCTGCGTCAGACGGGCACAACGCTCCGCATGGGCGAGAAGGTCGTGAGCATCAAGCGCATCGAGACGCCGCGTGGGACGCGCCCTGTGGAGGGCGAGCAGTCCCCGGACCTGGTCGAGGCCGTGCTGGAGTCGGGCAAGACGATCCGCGCCGACTGCCTGATGTATTGCGTGGGCCGCCAGGGCGCGACTTCGCGGCTGAATCTCGAGAACGCGGGGCTTGGAACCGATGATCGCGGACGCATCGTCGTGAACGACAAGTACCAGACCAAGCTCCCGCACGTCTACGCCGTCGGCGACGTGATCGGGTTTCCCGCGCTGGCCAGCACGAGCATGGAGCAGGGTCGCATCGCGGCCTGCCACATGTTCGACGAGCCGTTCTCGAGCGTCGCCGAGCTGTTCCCGTACGGCATCTACTCGATCCCGGAGATCTCCATGGTCGGGTGGACGGAGGATCGCCTGACCAAGGAGGGCATCCCCTATGAAGCGGGCGTCGCGCAGTACCGCGAGACCGCGCGCGGGCAGCTCATCGGGGACGACCTTGGCATGCTGAAGATGCTGGTGCACCAGGAGAGCGGCGTGCTGCTGGGGGTGCACATCATCGGCACCCAGGCGACCGAGCTCATCCACATCGGGCAGGCCGTGATGGCCTTCAAGGGGACGGTCGACTACTTCGTGAACACGGTGTTCAACTATCCGACGCTCGCCGAGTGCTACAAGGTGGCCGCGTTCAACGCGCGGAACAAGATCCGGAGCGTGTGAGAAGGTCGGGAGACTGTTCTCGGCTTCGGGGGTTCGGGATTCGGGGGTTGTGGAGGCACGCTCGTCCCGAGCGAGCGCCTTGATCCCTCGCCCTCTCAGGCCCGGGAGTGTCCCATCTCGTCCGGGTCGTGCGATTCGGTCTTGAGGATGCTCAGCAGCCCGCGACCGAAGATGTTCTCGGCGATCGACGGCTTGCCTTCGACCACGCCCGTCACCGGCGCGTACATCGAGTAGGTGTCGTGCAGCACGCTCCGCCCCGACAGGCGAAGACCGATCGGGGGAAGCGGTTCCAGCCGCATGCCCACGCGGGCCATGAGCAGTCGGCAGGCGGTGTTTTCCGGCGCGACCAGCGCGGTCAATCGGTGCAGGCGGAGCCCCCGCGGCAGATCGGCGATCGCGTGCTGGATGGCGGCTCGGACGCCTTCGCTTGCGTAGCCCTTTCCGGCATGCTCGACGCCGACCCAGAACACAAGTTCGCCGATGTTCTCCAGACCACGAGCGATGTCGTTGATGTTGAAGGCGCCGACGAGTCGGTCGCGTTCATCGAAGCCGCAGACACGCCAGGCCCGGCCGGTCTCGACGGCTCGTCTGGCCAGTTCCACCTGCCGGGCAAAGACCTCTCCGGCGGGCTGCTGATCATGCTCATCGGTGGAGAGTGGGCACCACGCGGCGAGGTGCGGCCTGCTGAGGGTGTAGACGCGCAGGAACTCGTCTTTGTCGCTCTCGCGGAGAGGCCGAAGGATCATCCTCGCGGTGGTGCACGCGATCGTCGGGTCGGTGGCGCGGCTGCCCGGCGACTCGACCCGCCGGGCCGCAACGAGCGTCTCCAGAAGTCCGCCGCGGACCGTCACGGGAGATGCGTCGATCCGCGGGGGATCGTCGGTCTGGACGGTGCGGGCTGGCATCTGGCGGTGAGTCATGCGTTGTGCTGGGGCCGCTTGGGGTCGAGCCAGTCGAGGTGGAAGAACTTGCCGCGGGGCTGATCGACGCGTTCGTAGGTGTGCGAGCCGAAATAGTCGCGCTGCGACTGCAGGAGATTCGCCGGGAGTCTGGCCGTGCGATACGAATCGAAGTAGCTGAGCGCGCTGGCGAACGCAGGCACGGGCACGCCGTCGACCGCGGCCCGGGCGACGACGGCCCGCCAGTTGTGCTGGTTCTTCTGGATGACGCCCGCGAAGTACGGATCAAGCAGCAGGTTCGAGAGATTGGGGTCGCGCTGGTAGGCCTCGAAGATCTTCTGCAGGAAGCGGGCGCGGATGATGCACCCGCCCCGGAAGATCATGGCGATCTCGCCGAGCTTGAGGTTCCAGTTGTTCTGCCTGCCCGCGGCGGCCATGAGCGCAAAGCCCTGCGCATACGAGCAGATCTTGGAGCAGTACAGCGCATCCCGGACGCACTCGGTCCAGTTGCGCTGGGTCTGCCCGTGGTCGTGATGGTGCCGGGGCGGGGGGAGCAGCACCCTGCTCGCCGCCACGCGTTCTTCCTTCATCGCGCTGACGGCGCGTGCGAAGACGGCCTCGGCCATCGTCGGCGCCGGCACGCCGAGGTCCAGCGCGCTGTTGATCGTCCACTTGCCGGTGCCCTTTTGCCCGGCGGCATCCAGCACCACGTCGACGAAGTCCTTCCCGCTGATCGGGTCCTTCTGCTTGAGGATGTCGGCGGTGATCTCGATGAGGAAGCTGTCCAGATCGCCGGCGTTCCACTCGCCAAAGACGCGGGCCATGTCGCTGTTGGACATCTCCAGCACGTCGCGCATGAAGTGGTACGCCTCGCAGATGAGCTGCATGTCCCCGTACTCGATCCCGTTGTGCACCATCTTGACATAGTGGCCCGCGCCCCCGGGACCGATGTGGGTGGTGCAGGGGATGCCGCTCTCGGCCTTGACGGGCTTGCCGCGGCTCGCGCCCATGATGGGCTTGCCCGTTTTGGCATCGACCTTGGCGGCGACGGCGGTCCAGATGGGCTTGATCAGCTCCCACGCGGCGAGGTCGCCCCCGGGCATGAGCGAGGGGCCGAACCGGGCACCCTCTTCGCCCCCTGAAACGCCCGAACCCACGAACAGCAGCCCCTTGGCCTTCAGCGCGGCTTCGCGGCGGACGGTGTCGTTCCACTCGGCGTTGCCGCCGTCGATGATGCAGTCCCCCGCTTCCAGCAGCGGCACCAGACCATCGATGACCGCATCGGTCCCCGGCCCGGCCTTGACGAGGATCATGATCCGGCGCGGCCGCTTGATGCTCTTGACAAAGTCCCGCAGGTCCGCCGCGGGCACGAGCGCCCCTCCGGGGCCGATCACGCTCGCCGGGTTCTCGGCGACGAAGGCCTCCGTCACACTCGTCGTGCGGTTGTAGACCGCGACCTTGAAGCCATGGTCGGCCATGTTCAGCGCGAAGTTCGCGCCCATCACGGCCAGACCGATGAGTCCGACGTCGGCGGAGTTTGGTGCGGGAACGGTCAGGGGCATGAAACCTCTCCGGGGGGGTGTATCGGCTTGGATGCCGACTTTGAGCGCAGTGAAACCCGATCTTCTCGGGCGTGGTAAAACGGTACGCCCCGTTATCGGACGAATGGAGCACGCCGGGGGACTGTCAGGTCGGAAAAGGAGCCTGCGCATGCACCTGGTCCTCGGCACCGTGATCGCCTTGACTCTGCTCCAGCCGGGGGACGCCGCGCCGGGGGGACTCGCCGAGAGTCCGCCTGAACTCGATCGGTCGCCCGCCGCGGATCAACCCGATCCGATCGCGCAGGGTGGAGCATGGATCAGGGAACAGGCCATCGCCTTCCTCCATGACCGGGCCGGGAACGGCTTTGCGGATCTGTCCGGACTCGACCGGATCATCGGCGAGGCCCGGGTGGTCTCGCTCGGTGAGCCGACCCACGGCAGTCGGGAGGCCTTTGAGCTGAAGCACCGCCTGCTCGAGTACCTCGTCGAGACCAGGGGATTCTCGATCTTCAGCATCGAGGCGAGCATGCCCGAGTCCTTCGCCCTCAACGAGTACGTCATCTTCGGCAAGGGCGACCCCAGAAAGCTCATCGCCGGGATGTACTTCTGGACGTGGAACACCATGGAGGTGCTGGCCATGGTCGAGTGGATGCGGGCGTGGAACGCCAGGAACCCCGAGGCCGAGGGCAAGCCCCGTCTTCGGTTCACGGGCTTTGACATGCAGACGCCCGACGTGGCATGGACGATCGGACAGGACTTCCTGCTCGCGCACGCGCCGGAGGTGGCCGATCGCTTCAAGGGGACACTGAAGGACGTTCAGGCGCTCGGGGCCCGGGCTCAGCTTGGGAGCACGACCGGCGGCTTCACGAGCGCCACCGGCTCGTTCCCGGTCGAGGCCGCCGCCGGAAAATCCGTGCGGTTCAGCGTCTGGATCCGCACCGAAGGGGTGACGGGCTGGGCGGGCGCGTGGTGGCGCTGCGACACGCCCACCGGTGTGACCGGCTTCAACAACATGCAGGACAAGAAGATCACCGGCGACACCGAGTGGACGCGCCATGAGTTCGTCATCGACGTACCCCGAGACACCGAGAACATCAACTTCGGATTCCTCCTCAACGGCGGGGGCACGGCGTGGTTCGACGACGTTCAGATCGAGCTCGACGGCGTGAAGTACGAGAATCCCGAGATGTTCTCACTGGACTTCGAGAACGACGCGGTCCGGTTCCTCTCCGGCGGCAGCGGCGAGTACACCATCACTCGCAGCGCCACGAACCCGCGCGGCGGCAACAGGTGTCTGGAAGTGCGCAAGAAGCCCGAGAGCGAACTCCCACCGGTGGACGCGGCGGCGATCGTGGCCTCGATCGACGGAGTCCTCGCCGAGATGCTCGCCCGACGAGACGATCTGGCCAAGCGGGCAGGCGAGCGTGAGACCGACTGGGCGATCCAGAACGTGCGGGTCGTGCGCCAGTGCGCCGGCATGTACGCCGCGTCCAATGGCTTCAACGCCCGCGACCAAGCCATGGCCGACAACGTGCTCTGGATTCTCGACCAGCATCCGGGCCAGAAGATCGTGCTCTGGGCCCACAACGGGCACGTCAGGAGAGATGCCGCGAGCGGCATGCGTCCGATGGGCAGCCACCTGTCCAAGGCCCTTGGCGCATCCATGGTCGTGTTCGGCTTCGCCACCGGCGAGGGCACGTACACCGCCATTCCTCAGGGCGGGGGCACGCTGCGAAGCGATCACGCGCTCGCTCGGCCGCCCGCGCGGAGCGTCGAGTCGGTCTTCATGGCCTCGGGACTCCAGCGGGCGATCCTGGACATTCGCGGGGCCAAAGGCGACAACCCCGGATCGGCCTGGGCGACCTCGCGCCGGCCCATGCGCAGCATCGGCGCGCTCGCCATGACCCAGCAGTTCACGCCGACGGTGCCCCGCAAGGCCTTTGACGTGCTCGTCTGGCAGCGGAAGACCTCCGCATCGGTCCCCATCGGACGCGGACAGGATTAGCTTCTTTGCGGCCAGACCATCGCGCGGAACTGCTTCCAGAAGCCGTTGAGCGAGACCTTGACCGCGCCCTGCAGCGTGTACCGCCACCAGTCCTGCTTCAGCGGATCGATGAAGCGCACCAGCCCGGAGCGGACCATGAGCTCGATCTGCGCGCCCTTGTGGGCTCGGAAGGAGCGCAGCACGTCTGACGGCGTGAACTCGGCGAGCGTTCCCACATGCCGGGTCGCCACTCATGTGCCGTGTTGCACGAGCTGATCCTCGACATCGACGGAGTTCACGATCCGCATCTCGATCTGGCCGAGCGGGTCGTGCTCGAAGGCCGAAGGGCTGTTCACCGTCACCCACCACTTCTGCCGATCGCTCGATGCGGAGTGCATCCAGGTCGCGGTGAGCGGGATGCCGTACATCTTGCCCACGCCGACGATCGCGAGTGTCTGGCGGTCCGGCGAGAGGAGCATGCCATAGGCGAGGTTGTACATCTTGCCCTTGAGATCCGGGCACCATCCCAGGAACGTGAACCCCGCCGCCCGTGCCCGTTCGACCGTCAGCATGCCCGTGCTTCCGTAATCAGGGACGCTCGTGTGCGCCTGGGGGTCGCCATAGGGCCAGACCAGCCGCGGCTCCCACCATGTGAGGAGCACCGGAATCCCCAGAATGAGCCCGAGGAGGGCGATGAGCAGGATTGCCTCAACCATCGGGGGAAGGCTCCTCGAGCATGGGCCCCAGGCCGCTCGATCGAGCCCTCAGAATAGTCCGAATCTGGTTCTTGGAAACCACGGGACATCGCCCGTACACTCTCTGTCCGTCCGGCGAATCCCGCCGGGCCTGTTGGTGGCTATAGCTCAGTTGGTTAGAGCACGAGATTGTGATTCTCGGGGTCGCGGGTTCGAGTCCCGTTAGCCACCCTTGGTTCGACAAGGCACGAGGCATCGGTCCCTCGGCCCTTGGCATCAGGCACTCTGGCTTTGGAGGGTTTGACGATGCGGGTTCTCAAGAGCTCTTTGCGTGCGGGGATGGTTCTGGCCGGACTGGCGATTGTTCTCGTCGTCGTCCCCGCCTGCCAGACCGTGAAGGGACTCGGTCAGGACGTCAAGAATGCCGGCGAAGCCGGCGAGCGGGCGATCGACGGCGAGAAGAAGTAAGCCACAACCCGGCTCCGGATTGCCCGCTCCGGCCATCGCGCCTTGGTCAACCTTCTCGGCAAGCCCATCGTCATCACGGGTGCCTCCAGCGGCATCGGGGCGGCGACCGCGCTCGCCTGCGCCCGCGCCGGCATGCCCGTGGCCCTTGGCGCGCGACGCGCTCAGAAGCTCGCCGCCATCAGGGATCAGATCCTCGCACTCGGCGGCCGGGCAGTGGTCGTGGAGACCGACGTCACCGCTCCCGCTGAGTGCGACCGCCTTGTGAACGCGTGCGTGGAGGCGTTTGGCGGCGTGTACGCGGTGTATGCCAACGCCGGCTACGGCGACGAGTCGCCCCTGCACGAGATGTCCGACGAGCGCGTGCGAGCGATGTTCGAGACGAACTTCTTCGGGTCGCTGAACATCATCCGCCCGGCGCTTGCGCGGATGCTCGAACGATCGCCCCAGCCCGGCGAGGCCGTTCGCGGACACGTGCTCTGGTGCAGCTCCTGCCTGGCCCGCATGACGCTGCCCAGGTACTCCATCTACAGCGCCACCAAGGCCGCCCAGGCCCACTGCGCCACCGCCATGCGCCACGAGCTGCGCCCGCTGGGCGTGTGGGTCTCCAGCGTCCACCCGATCGGCACGGCGACCGAGTTCTCCGACCAGGTCACCGCCCGCGTCGGCGGAACACGCAAGACCATCCAGACCCCCTCGAGTCTCAAGCAGACTCCGGAGTTCGTCGCCCAGTGCACAGTGCGCGAGCTGCGCTCGCCGCGCGGCGAAGTCTGGACCGGACTCAAGGGTTGGGCCACGAGGATCGGCATGGGCGCGGCGACCATGCTCCCGGGCGTGAGCGACTGGGCGCTTCGCCGGGTCTCGGCCCGGCGCGAATCGCGCTGAACGCCGGTCTGCCGATCTTCACATGATCAGCTCGCCAAGCCCGTCCAGCCCGATCGGCTCCTTCGTGAAGAACGGCTCCGCGAACTTGGCGCCGATGAGCGAGCCCATGTACGCGTTGTACTGCAGCATCCGCTCGGGAAGATCAACGCTCACCAGACGACCCTTGGGATCGCCGGGCGAAAAGCCCCCCGAACCTCCCGAAGATTCAAACGGCCCGAACTGCGAGCGATACGCCCGGATGCTCGCCACCTTCTTCTGTTCAAACCCCGTGATGTCCAGAAGAAAGCTCGGCGTGATCGTCGCCCGCAGGTGCGACACATGGTAATAGAAGAGCCATTTCGGATAGATCGGCGGTCCGATCTGCGCAAAGCCCGGCGGCACGGGCATCTCGATCTTGGTCAGCTTTGCGTCGAACCGCGCATCCTCCACAGCCCGGGTCACGGCCCGATGGTCCGGATGCGCGTCCTCCGGCCAGGGTGTAAAGACCACCTGTGCCTGGTGCGCGCGAATCAGACCAGCAAACAGGTGCCGGGTCTTCAGCGTGTGCTCCACCATCCGGTTCGGCAGATCCAGCAGCGCTCGCGTGATCGGCCGCGATCCCGCCTGCGTGGGATCCGGCTGCAGCGCACCCAGTGCGCTCGCGGCCTCCACCAGCCGGCTCGCCCGGTCACCCCGCGGCGTTGGCGACCCGTCTGTCACATCCGCGATGAGCACGTTGTGCCCCGTCGCGGCGAGCTTGGCGATCGTCCCCCCCATGCCGATCTCCTGATCGTCCGGGTGCGGACCGAAGACAAGTACGTTCAGTGCATGGTTCATGGTCAGAACATCACTCCCGCGATCCAAGACAACGGCGCACGCCCGGTCTGGCTCGGCTCTCCGGGCCCGCAAGCATCGGTCCTTGCCAGGTCGACGCCCGTGCATGGCCACGCTGGCACGCCGACGCGCTCCTTCCACGCGCTTCGAGTCATCGCAAGCCCGTCGCCAGCTCACGCGCGAACGTCTCAGCCGCGGCGATCGGATCGTTGCCCGCGCTCGTCGCCTCCCCCATCCGCCGAACCAGCGCGCTCCCCACGATCGCCGCGTCGGCGTCGCAGTCGCGGACGATCTGTCGAACCTGCTCGGCCGTCGACACCCCGAAGCCCACGGCGATCGGCAGATCGGTCGCTCGACGGAGCATGGCGACGCGATCCCGGATTGCGCCCGTCGCGATCGACGCGCTCTCGCCCGTGATCCCAGCCCGGGCCAGCATGTACACGAATCCCGAGCACGCCCGGGCGATCTTCGCCGCCCGCGCCTCGTCGGTCGTCGGCGCCACCAGCAGCGTCACCGTCAATCCCGCGTCGTTCGCGCCCGCGATCCATGCCCCCGCGTCCTCGAGCACAACGTCCGGAAGGATCACCCCGTCCACCCCCGCGGCCTTCAGCGACGCGAAGTACTTCGCCGGACCGAGCCGGTGCACGATCGAGACGCTCACCATCGCCACCACGCCGAGCTTCAGCCCCGCGGCCCTGGCCTCAGCGATCTCGCGCGTCACCCCGTCGGGCGTCGCGCCGCGCTGCAGGGCCTCGTGCATTGCCGCGGCGATCACCGGCCCGTCGGCGATCGGGTCGCTGAAGGGATACCCCACCTCGACGACGCTCGCCCCGGCCCGCTCCATCGCCAAGAGCACCCCCGCCGTGCTCCCTGGCCCGGGGTACGCCCCGCAGACAAACGGCATCAGGGCCTTGGCCTTGCGAGAGCGAAGATCGGCGAAGATGGACGCGATGCGCGACATGCGGCCAGAGGATAGGAAGCAGCGGCCGCAACGGAACAGCGCATCCCACGCTCGAAACGACCATGCCACCCGCCTTCGGACTCCCGATTCGCGACTCCCGATCCCTACCATCTTCCGTGCCCCCAACCCATCCGCTCACCCACATCTTCGAGTTCACGCCCGCGTCGGTCAAGGACTGGCTGGGCGAGCGCGGCATGCCCGCCTTCAGCGCCCAGCAGTTGCTCGAGTGGGTCTACGTCAAGGGCGTCTGCGACCCGGCGAAGATGTCCAACCTCTCCAAACGCGACCGCGACCTGCTCGCCGATCCGCACGAGGGCATCGCGTTCCTCTCCGGCTCGATCGTCTCGCACCAGGCCGCCAGCGACGGCACGCAGAAGCTGCTCATCCAGTGGGACGACTTTACGCGGCACGCATCACGCGACGGGGAGCCCGCGATCACGCTTCCGGTGGTGGGCTCAGGGGCCGAGCGCGGCGGCGACGCTTCCCGGCAGACCGAGTGCGTGATGATCCCCGCCGACGATCGCCGAACGGCCTGCATCAGCTCGCAGATCGGCTGCCCCGTGGGGTGCAAGTTCTGCGCATCGGGCATCGGCGGGCTGGACGGCAACCTCTCGACCGGCCGCATCCTCGAGCAGGTCTGGCGCCTCGGCCGCATGCCCGACGTCGATCGCATCACCAACGTCGTCTTCATGGGCATGGGCGAGCCGCTGAGCAACTTTCACGCAGTGCTCGGCGCAGTGCGTCGGCTGGCGACGCTTCCGCCGGCGGGTTTCGGCATCAGCGCGCGAAAGATCACCATCTCCACCGTGGGCCTGCCCCGGGCCATCGAGAAGCTCGCCAGCGAGCTGGAGCTTCCCGTCACGCTTGCGCTCTCATTGCACGCGCCAAACGACGATCTCCGCAGGCAGCTCATCCCCTGGGCCGAGTACACGAACATCCCCGAGCTGCTGGAAGCATGCCAGGCATGGTTCGCCAAGACCGGCCGCGAGATCACGCTGGAGTACATCCTGCTGGGCGGC
The DNA here is from genome assembly GCA_002405485.1 of Phycisphaerales bacterium UBA4658. GTDB lineage: Bacteria > Planctomycetota > Phycisphaerae > Phycisphaerales > UBA1924 > UBA4658. The sequence continues at coordinate 3,235 of DHLW01000114.1, read as the reverse complement.
GTGAACGACCGCCCCGAGCACGCGCGCGAACTCGCCGAGGTCGCCAGAACGATCCGCGCCAACGTGAACCTGATCCGCTACAACGAGGT
>DHLW01000114.1:2816-3020 GCA_002405485.1 Phycisphaerales bacterium UBA4658 | reverse complement strand
AACCTGATCCGCTACAACGAGGTCAAGGGCATGCCCTTTGACCGCCCAGACGACGACGCGGTGCGCACCTTCCAGGACATCCTGAGAAACAAGCACGTGAACACGCACATCCGCGCTAGCCGCGGGCGGGATATCGCCGCGGCGTGCGGACAGTTGCGGCATGAGAAGCGGTAGGAATCGGCAGTCGGCATTCGGCAACCGGCA
>DHLW01000114.1:1852-2608 GCA_002405485.1 Phycisphaerales bacterium UBA4658 | reverse complement strand
CAGTCGGCAGTCGGCAGTCGGCAACCGGGAACCGGCATTCGGCATTCGGGTGGCACGCGCTACCCCTCCAGCCGAGCGGGCGCTTCGCTGCCTCGATTCCTTCCGAATGCCCAATGCCCGATGCCAAATGCCCCCGCCTTCAGCACCCGGCGAACCAAGCGTTGAGGAAGGCGAAGATGTCTTGGATGTCGACGCCGTTGAGGCCATCGAAGTCGGCGCTCGGGCTGCCGGCGAACCAGGCGTTGAGGAAGGCGAAGATATCCTGGATGTCAACGCCGTTAAGCCCGTCGAAATCCGCCGGGCACGGCGGGGGTGGTGGCGGGCAGGGCGAAGGCGTACACACGGTGTTGTTGCCCTGGAACGTGCCGCCCCACTGCTGGCACTGCGGGGCGGTCAGTTCCAGACAAAGGCCCGGCGGCACGCAGCACGCTCCGGCGAGCAGTGCACCGTCGAGCCGGAACTCGCCGAAACTCAGCGCGAACGTGCCGGCGCTGGCGACGCGGATCGTGTACGCGACACCTGCCTGCAGCGAGACCGAAGGGATGTACGTCAGGTCGAAGAAGCTCGGCGCCGGGTCGCAATCCACGCCGCAGGCGAGAATGTTCGAGCCGGTCGGCGGGCAGGACGAGTGCACCGACAGACTGGAGTCCCAGACCACCTGCGTCTGGCACAAGCTGAGGGTGTAATCGCCGGTGACCGGGGGCACGAATGTATAGAACACATCGGAAGTGCCGAACTGGTCGCAGTCGAAGGTGG
>DHLW01000114.1:494-1638 GCA_002405485.1 Phycisphaerales bacterium UBA4658 | reverse complement strand
GCTGCTGAGGAGCATCGCGCCGCCGCACTCGTCATTGGATGGCGCGCAGGGATAGGGCAGGCACGTGCTGCCGTTGCCGTAGTAGATCAAGGGGGCCGCGCAGGTGAGCGGCCCGGTGAGCGAGCACACGCCGTTGGACGGATCGCAGCAGGCGCCCGACGGCTGGGGGCAGTTGTTCGAGAACGGGTCGCAGAGCGACTGCGGCGTGAACTGGTTGGGGGCCTCGCAATCCACCCTGAAGCGGTTCACGCACGCGCCTGTGGACGCGAGGCAGCAGCGGCCCGCGCCACAGGGATCACTGGGCGCACAGGCCGTGCCGATGCCCAGGAACAGGCGGCCGTTGTCACAGCCCGCCAGTGTCGTCAGCGTGCACCCGCCCGTTCCGTCACAGCAGGCGCCGGTCGGCTGGGGGCAGGTGTTGATGAACGGGTCGCACAGGGTGCCAAGCACGAACACGTCGGGCGCGTTGCAGTTGATGCGCACGCGATTCTCGCACGCGCCGGTGGTGAGGCAGCATCGCCCCGCGCCGCAGGGGTTGCTCGGGCCGCAGGTGGTGCCGCCGCCCAGAAACAGCCGCGAGCTTCCGCACTGCACGTCGGTGACAACGGTGCATCCGCCGCTTCCGTCGCAGCAGGCGCCAAAGAGCGTGCCGCACGAGACCACCGCGCAGGTCGTTCCCCCGCCCAGGAAGACGCTGCCGGGTCGCCCGGCGCAGATGATGCTGGTGAGCAGCTCGCAGGCGCTCGGCGTGCAGCACGCGCCAAGCACCGGGTTGCAGGACGTCGGCGCACATGTGGTCCCGACGCCGAGGAACAGCACCCCGCCCTGGTCGCAGAAGGCCTGGGCGATGACGGTGCACGCGCCGTGGATGTCGCAGCAGGCCCCGCCCCCCGCGACATTGTCGCAGTACAGCGGGCTGCACGCGGTGCCCGGACCGATGAATCGCCCGGGCAGGCCTCGACATGTCGCCAGGGACCGAATGGTGCACGCCGGGAAGCCCGGATCGTCCTCGACGCAGCAGGCCCCCAAGTCGCACGGCTGGAAGTTGCACGTGATGCCCTGGCCCTGCCACGCCCCGCCTTGGGCATTGCACTGCGAGAGATACACAACCACGCACCCACCCCCTCCCGCCCCCCCGGGCGGC
>DHLW01000114.1:0-359 GCA_002405485.1 Phycisphaerales bacterium UBA4658 | reverse complement strand
CCCCCTCCCGCCCCCCCGGGCGGCAGACAGCACGCGCCCAGCCCGGGAAGCAGCTGGCAGTTGCTGCACCCGCCGTTGAAGATCCGCTCGGTGCCGGGCGGGCAGTTGAGCGCGGTCACGAACGTGCACACGCCGGTGAGGCGGTTGCAGCAGACGATGTCGCCACGTGCACCGCGTGTCAGACCCAGTGCCGAGAGGACGAACAGACACACGACCAATGTCACCTTTCGTGCCGCGTTCATGTCTGCAACTCCCACAAGAATCCTGCCGAGAAGCTGAGATGACCTTCCGTCGCGTGCGCTTGCAAGAGATTCTCGGGTCCGACCCGACATGATGCAGCGCCACCCCCACCCCCCACC
>DHLW01000127.1:37296-37592 GCA_002405485.1 Phycisphaerales bacterium UBA4658 | reverse complement strand
GGGCAACACCCTGGACTCCTTGTACGAAACTCCAAGGGCCAATCCTCCCAACAAATACCGATTTGATACCATGCTGTGTTCCGCATGTCTGCTGGAGGTACCCACGATGATCGAGTTTCTGATGATCCTGCTGGCGATCTTCCTCCCGCCCGTCGCCGTGGCCATCAAGTCCGGCATCGGCAAGGACCTGCTCATCAACATCATCCTCTGCATCTTCTTCGTGATCCCCGGGAGCGTCCACGCGATCATCGTCGTCATGCGCAAGTAGCCCCCGCCGGTTGGGCTATGCCCCCCCC
>DHLW01000127.1:27035-37265 GCA_002405485.1 Phycisphaerales bacterium UBA4658 | reverse complement strand
ATCGCGAAATAGCTCATCGCGACGTCGGCGCGCGGGTAGCGCACCATCTGGATGCCCTTCTTCGCCGGTTGGGCTATGCCCCCCCCGGGTCGGGCCGGTTCGGCGGCGGCAGGTTCGGCGACATCAGGTCCGGCGACATCAGGCCCGGCGGCAGCAGGTCCGGCCGACGCTCGCGCGTCCGTTCCAGTCGTTGCCTCAGACGCCATCGCTCCACCGCTCCGTGATCGCCAGAGAGCAGCACGTCGGGCACCTGCATGCCCATCCACTCCCGCGGCTGCGTGTAGTGCGGACAATCCAGCAGCCGAACCCCCGGCGGGATCGACACACGTTCCCGCTTGGGCGTCTGGGGACCACCCAGTGCGCTCCTGGCGACGCTGAATGAGTCCTGGGCCGCCGACTCATCGTGTCCGAGCGCCCCGGGAAGAAGCCGAATCACCGCGTCCATGAGCACCATCGCCGCCAGCTCGCCCCCGCTGAGCACATAGTCCCCGATCGAGACCTCCACCGGCGCAAGTGCCTGGATCACGCGTTCATCCAGACCCTCATAGTGCCCGGCAATCAGCAGCAGCCGCGGCCGACGCGCAAGGTCCTCGACCAACGCCTGCGTCAACACGCGGCCCTGCGGGGTGAGCAGCACCCGCGTCGCCGGCCGCGGGTCCATCGCCTCCACGTGCATCACGGCGTCATGCACCGGCTGACACATCATCACCATCCCGGGTCCGCCCCCGAACGGTCGATCGTCGGTCTTCTGATGCTTGTCACGGGCAAAGTCGCGGATGTTCGTGGCGTGCCACTCCACGATCCCCGCCGCCCGCGCCCGTGCTGGGATCGATACCCCCATCACGCCCGGCGACACCGGGTCGAACATCTCGGGAAAGGTCGTGAGAATGTCGAAACGCATCCGTGTCATGGTTCCCTACACGATACCCGGGAATGAAAAACCCCCTTCATTGAGGGGGTTACGTGTCTGTCGCTCAGGATTCGAATCTCGAGATTACTTCTTCTTGGCTTCCGGCTGCGGATTGGCGGCCTTCTTGGCCTCGGCGGCCTTCACCGCCGCGATCCGCTTCTCGAGCTTGGCCTTCTGCTCCGCCCCGTCGATGATTCCCTGCGCGATGAGCAGGTTGGTCACCGTGTCGCTCGGCTGGGCGCCGACCGTCAGCCAGTGCTTGATCCGGTCCACTTCCAGGTGCAACTGCTTGGCCTTGTCCTTGGCCTGGGGGTTGTACCAGCCCAGGTTCTCCAGCACCTGCCCGTCACGCTTGACGCGCTTCTCGATGGCGTTGATGCGGAAATAGTTCACGTGACGCCGACCCATCCGCTGCATGCGAATCCGAACCATCGAGACGCGCTCCTGCCGGTTCAACCGGCCAAACGTGGTGCACTCCGGGAGGCCTTGTTCACCCCTGGCCCCCGCCCGGAGTGGGGTTGAGATGATAGGCCGGATCCGGTCCCCCCGTCGCCGGTTGACCTGAATCGACCGGGTCCATGCCACCGGCCAAGTACACTGTGCCCCCCGCTTCCCGCCGTCGCCCCAAGCGCCGGGGTTTGGCAGTCCCTCCGTGCGAGTGCTCCGCGTGCCGTCGACTTCCTTTGTCTCCCGCGGCGGTCTCAAGCTCCGCCACGCCCTGGACGCCTTTGCCATCGCGCCAGTCGGGTGGCGATGCGCCGATTTCGGGGCCAACGTCGGCGGGTTCACCGACTGCCTGCTGCAGGCCGGTGCGGCCCACGTCACGGCGATAGACACCGGCTACGGCACCCTCGCCTGGACGCTCCGAAACGATCCCCGCGTACGCGTGCTGGAACGAACCAACGCCCTGCACGCCGAGCCCCCGCCAAACGAGCACGACCGCATGGACCTGGTCGTCATGGACATGGGCTGGTCCCCGCAGCGGGTGTGCGTTCCCGCCGCCCTGCGCTGGCTGAGGCCGGCTCGCGGCCGGATCATCACGCTCATCAAGCCCCACTACGAGCTGACTCCGGCCGAACAGCGCGCACACCTGCGTCACGGCGTGCTCGATCCGGGCTTCGCGGCCGACGTTGTTCGGCGCGTCGTGGACGCGATGCCCGCGCTGGGGGCACGTGTGCTGGGGGTCACGCAGAGCCCGGTCGTCGGCGGGGCCGGCAAGAAGAACGCCGAGGGCAACGCCGAGTGGCTCGCGCTGCTCGATGCGATCGAACGTCCTGATCCTGCCGGTATGCTTCCCGGCTGATGCTCCAAACCGGAACCCACCCGAGCGAGGGCGGCGGTGCCTGTCCAGTCGATCCTCCTGCGTGCGATTCGCCGAACACACATCGGGGCCTGGAATGAACCGCCTCCTCGCCGAACTCCTTGGCACGTTCTGCCTGGTCTTTGCCGGTACCGGCGCCATCGTCGTCAACCACGTTTCCGGCGGCGCCGTGACGCACGTTGGTGTGGCGCTCACGTTCGGGCTCATCGTCATGGCGATGATCTACACGTTCGGCGACATCTCCGGGGCCCACCTGAATCCCGCCGTCACCGTCGCCTTTGCCCTGGCCAAACGCCTTCCTTGGCGTGATGTCGGGGGCTATGTCCTCAGTCAGATCCTCGGGGCGATCGCGGCATCCACACTGCTTGCGGTGATCTTTGCGGGTCAGGTGAACTCGCTGGCCACGGCCGGGGGCACGATTCCCGCCGGAGCCGCCTGGCAGTCATTGGTGCTCGAGACCGTGCTGACCTTCATGCTCATGCTGGTCATCCTTGCGGTTTCCAGTGGCCCCAAAGAACGAGGGATGATGGCCGGTGTCGCGGTCGGGGGCGTCGTGGGGCTGGAGGCACTGTTTGCAGGCCCGATCAGCGGTGCATCGATGAATCCGGCACGGTCTCTGTCGCCCGCTGTCGTTTCCATGAGCTTCGCGCACCTCTGGGTGTATCTCGCCGGTCCCATGCTCGGCGCTGCGCTCGCCGTGCCGGTCTGGTCGAAGCTGACGTCCGGCCGTGGCGATCGGCGATCAACCTGAACGTTCCATTTGAAGGGGCATGCCGCACGTCAAAGCAGCGGTGTACACTCCCGACCCCCTCGGACCGGACGCCTGTCGCGTGAGGAGCACGCGGCGGGCAGCCGCTCGACGGGCCAATCAGGTACTCGGCATGAAGCTGTTGGACATTCTCAGCGTCGACTGCATCAAGGCACCGCTGGAGGCCACCGGCAAGCAGGGGGCCATCAACGAGCTTGTCGACGTGCTCACGACCAGCGGCCGGGTCTCCCAACCCGCGCAGCTCAAGGAAGCGGTCTGGACGCGCGAGCTCACCCGCACCACGGGCATCGGGCTGGGCCTGGCCATTCCCCACGGCAAGTGCGCCGGCGTGACCAACCTCGCCATCGCCATCGGCAAGCCCGCGACCCCGATGGAGTTTCAGTCCATCGACGGCAAGCCCGTGCGGCTGATCATCCTCCTGGCCAGCCCCCCCGATCGCACGAGCGACCACATCCAGGCCCTCGCCCACATCTCCCGCCTGATGAACCTGGAGGAGTTCCGCCAGCAGGTCTATTCCGCCGGCTCGGCCCAGGAGATCTTCGATCTGCTCAAGGCCCACGATCAGAACGGTTGAGCTCCCATGGCACCCCGCACATCCGCCACATCAGGCTCGGCCCCGGCTCGCCCGGCAGTCTCAACGCTTCACAACGCCATCCATCTCGACGCCCTCCCGGAGCACGTCATCGCTCCGCTCCCGCGCATCGAGGCCTATCTCAAGGAGGCCATCGCCTCGCTCCCGCTGCCTCCTGCGCTCATCGCGGCGATGGACTACTCGGCCCTCGGCCCCGGCAAGCGGGCCCGGCCGCTCCTGGCGTGGCATAGCTTCAACGCCGTGTGTCCCCCAGGGTCGGATCCCGCCGGGTGCCTTCCGGCGGCGGCCGCCGTTGAGCTTGTGCACGCCTTCTCACTGGTTCATGACGACCTGCCCGGGCTGGATAACGACGACACCCGCCGAGGCCGTCCGACGCTTCACAAGCACACCTCCGAAGCCATGGCCATCCTCGCGGGCGACGCGCTGCTCACCAGCGCGTTCCAGGTGCTTGCCGAGCGCGTGCCCTCGCTCACGCTGCAGTCGCGACTCATGCGCGAGCTTGCCGTGGGCACCAACGGCATGATCGCCGGTCAGGTCTACGACACCCTGGGCGGCATGCCCTCGGACCTCGACCCCATCCGCAAACTCGAGCTCATCCATCGGCACAAGACCGGCATGCTCATTCGCGCCGCCTGTCGCATGGGTGCGCTCTCGGCCCTGGAGGGCCATCCCGGCGCGTCGCGGCTGGATCCGCTGAGCTGCATCACGCTCTACGCCGAGGCCATCGGGCTCATGTTCCAGGTCGTTGACGATCTGCTGGACGTGACCCAGACCTCGGCCCACCTCGGCAAGAAGTCCAACAAGGACGCCGACGCGGGCAAGCTCACCTATCCGGGGGTCATGGGTGTTGAGCAGACCCGCGCGGAAGTGCATCGGCTGTATCAGCTTTCGCTGGACGCCGTTGAGCCGCTGGGTGAACCCGCCGAACCGCTCAGGCAGCTCTCGACCTACATGGCCGTTCGCACAAAGTGACCGGCCAAACCCTGGCCCGAGTGCGGGGCCGGGAACCGCAAAGATGGGAACGCGGCTGAGATCCGGAGGGCCAGAGGTTCCAGAATTGCCACACGGTCCGGGAATCCCCTCGGTGCAACTGCCCGAAACGACATCTCTCCACGTTCCTGTCCACCGGGCCGACCCGAAATCCGGGATTCGCGTAGCATTCCGGCATTCTCCCCGGGGCATGGAAGGCACCGGGCATCTGATCTGAGCACCTGACACCGAGTCCATCGCACGGCCGCGAACGAGAGCCCTTCATGACGCTTCTGGAAACCATCAAGTCTCCTGCCGATCTCCGCAAACTCCCCGTTGAGCGCCTTCCCGAGGTGGCGGCGGACATCCGCAAGGCGATCTGTGACCAGGTCTCGATCTCCGGCGGGCATCTGGCCCCGAATCTGGGCGTGGTCGAGCTGACCATCGCGATGCACTACGTGTTCGATTTCGCGTGGGACCGGCTGTTGTTTGACGTCGGGCACCAGTGCTATCCCCACAAGCTGCTCACGGGGCGGCTGCCGATGCTCAAGAACCTGCGGACCAGCGCCGGCATGGCGGGGTTCCCGGAGCCGGCTGAGTCGCCCTACGACCTGTTCCGCGTCGGGCACGCGGGCACCGGCATTTCCACAGCGGTGGGCATGGCCCGGGGCGACTCGCTCAACGGCGAGGGCTTTGACCCCCGGACCAATCCCAAGGGCCGTCGCGTGGCGACGATCATCGGGGACGCGTCGATCGTCAATGGCGTGGCCATGGAGGGTCTCAACGGCGCGGGCACGCTCCGCCGGCAGTTCCTGGTCATCCTGAACGACAACGGGATGTCGATCTCCAAGCCGCAGGGCGCCGTCGCCCAGCACTTTGATCGCATCCGGCTCTCGCACACCTATGCCGATCTGAAGAAGCGCGGCAAGGAAGTGCTCAAGCACATGCCCGGCGGCTCGCTCATCGCCGAGGCGTATCACCAGGCCGGGGAGATGACCAAGGCCGCGCTGCACGACGACGCGTGGTTCGAGCACTTCGGGCTGCTCACGGCGGGCCCGATCGACGGGCACGACTTCCCGACGCTGCTGGAGTTCCTCACCGAGGCCCGCGACCTGGACCGTCCGATGGTCCTGCATGTCAAGACCGTCAAGGGCAAGGGATTCGACTTCGCAGAGGGGGACTCGAGCAAGTTCCACTCCCCCGCGCCGTTCGTCCGCGAGGGGTGCCGGGTCGAGATCAAGAAGGACGGGCGGTCCTTCACCGCGGCGATCGGCGACATCCTCGTCGACGCCATGAAGCGGGACCCGAAGATCCTCACCGCGACCGCCGCCATGCCCGACGGGACCGGGATCAACAAGACGCTCGCGGCGTTCCCCGAGCGCTCGTTCGACACCGGGATCTGCGAGAGCCACGCGCTGGACATGATGGCCGGCCTGGCCAAGACGGGTTGGAAGCCGTTCTTTGCCGTCTACTCGACGTTCCTCCAGAGGGCGTTCGATCAGGCGTTCCAGGAGTCGTCGCTGCAGGGGCTGCCGGTGCGGCTGCTGCTGGATCGTGCCGGGCTGGTCGGGGGCGACGGCGCGGTGCACCACGGCTTTTGCGACACGGCGATCCTGCGGACGCTTCCCGCCGCGGCGCTGGTGGCGCCGATCGACGAGCCCTCGCTCGTCGAGGCCGTGGAGTTCATGCGGGGCTATGAGGAAGGCCTGTCCGCGGCACGCTATCCGCGCGACAACGTCAGCACCATGGTGGTCGATCGGCTTGGGCCGACGCCGAAGTTTGAGCTTGGCAAGGCCCGCTGCCTGACGCCGGAGCTGGACGTTGTCGGCAAGCCGGCCGGTGCGGCCGGGCCGACGGTGGACGTGGCGGTGCTGGCCTTCGGGACGCCGGCGATCGACGCGTTGAAGGCCGCCGACGCCCTGAAGGGCGAGTACGCCGTCAGCGTGTACGACGCCCGGTTTGCCAAGCCCGTGGACGCCGCACTCGTCCGCGAGCTGCTCAGCCGGAACATCCCGATCGTGACGGTGGAGGATCACTCGATCGTCGGCGGCTTTGGGTCGGCGGTGCTCGAGGCCGCGCAGGAGCAGCACCTCGACGCGTCGCGGATCATTCGGCTGGGGCTTCCGGACTCGTGGATCATCCAGGATTCCCGTTCGCGGCAGCTCGAGATCGCCGGAATCGACCAGGCGGGGATCATCCGGGGCATTCGACAGGCCGTTGAGCTTGGATCCGCGGCCGTGACTCCGCGGGTCGTGACCCAGTCTGTTTCGCCGGTGCTTGCCTGAAGCGGTCGGATGATCGTCGGTGCGGGCGGCAGGAGCTCTGCCGGGGCATCTCCGGATGTTCTCGGAATCGCCGTTCTCGGCGACGGTTCAGGCGAGGCCCTGCGTCCGGAGGATGATGTCCATGGGTCGCACCGTTCTGCTGCTGGTCAACCGGGCCAAGCCCGACGTGCTCGCCGCGCTGGCGGAAGTGCGATCGCTGATCAACGCGCACGGCCGAGTGGCAGCCGAGCTGGACGCGAACGGTCGTGAGATCTCCGTGGCCGAGGCCAAGGGGGCGGATCTGATCGTGGTGCTCGGAGGCGATGGCACGCTCATGGGCCAGTCGCGCCGCTGCGTGCACCTGGGGTTGCCGATGCTCGGGGTGAACCTGGGCAAGCTCGGGTTCATGGCCGAGTTCGATCTTCCCGCGCTTCGACTGCAGGCCAAGGCTCTGTTTGACGGTTCGCCACTGCACGTACAGGATCGCCCGATGCTTCGGGCCACGATCGACCCGCCGCTGGGGTCGTCGCCCGAGGGGGCGCTCGCGCACAACGACGTGGTGATCACCGCGGGCCCGCCATATCGTATGATCGCACTGGCCATCAAGATCGACGGAACGCCCGGGCCGTCGGTCGTGGGCGACGGGCTGATCGTCTCGACGCCGATCGGATCGACGGCGTACAACGCCTCGGCGGGCGGGGCGATCATCTCGCCCGAAGTCCAGGCGATGGCGCTCACACCCATGGCCGCTCACTCGCTCGCGTTTCGACCCGTCGTCGTGCCCGCAACGAGCGTGATCGAGATCACCCTCGAGCGCGTGAACGACGATCCGTCGATACCCGGGCTGGCCGGTGGCACGGCGCTGGTGCTGGACGGACAGGTCGCTTCGCGCGTGCGCGCCGGCCAACGCATCACGATTCGGCGCGACACGCGGTCGGCCCGGTTCGTCCGCAACCCGCACAGCTCGTACTGGACAACGCTGATCAGCAAGCTGAGGTGGGGCGCACCGCCGGTGACTCGGGAGCAGTGAGTGGCGCGTCCGGCACGCGAGGGCCGGGCGCACGAAAAAGCCCGGGTTCATCGCCCGGGCTTGGCGAGCAACCGTTGGTTGCCTCGCGATGACCGATCACCTGGCGAGAACCTTGATCTTCTTCGGGGCCGACTCGGGCTTCTTGTTGAGCTTGATCGTCAGCACGCCGTTCTTGAACTCGGCGTTCACGTGCTCGGGGTCGACGCCGGAGGGCAGCGTGATGCTCCGCAGGAACGACCCGTACACCCGCTCGCTCCGGTAGAAGGTCTCGCCCTTCTCTTCCTTGGTCTCCTCCTTCTTGCCCGAGAGCACAAGGGCTCCGTTCTGCACCTTGACCTCGATCTGTGCAGGATCCACCCCTGGGAGCTCGGCCTTGACCACGACCTGCGCGTCGGTCTCGGAGAGATCCATCGCGGGCGCGAAGTCGCCCCCGATGCCCGACGCGGCCAAGGAGGTTGTCGGAGTGTCGAAGAACCGCGAGAAGATGCGGTCCATCTCGCGATGGAAGTCGCCAAGGGGCGACAGCCCGGACTCGGTGCTCGTCTTGTTCCATGGGACCAGCGTCATCATGTGTGTGCTCCTTTGCTCATTGGTCTTCCGGCGGCGGTCCGCCGGCACACGCACGCCTCCGATGGATCTCCCCTGCGTGCTCGGCCCAGTCTCGCGGACCAGTCTCGCGGCCCAGTCTCTCAGACCAGTCTCGCGGCTGGGCCGCGACGGATCAGTTGCCGCGCACTTCGATCTTCCGCGCCTTGGCCGCGGGGGACTTGGGCAGGGTGAGCGTGAGCACGCCGTTGCTGAACTCGGCGGCGATCAGATCGCTCGCCACGCCCTCGCCGAGCTTGAAGGTGCGTTCGAAGTCGCCCACGCCGTACTCGGAGATGAGCGTGCGTGCGCCCGAGCGGACGCGCGGCTGCACGGCGGCCTTGAGCGTGAGCACGCCCTGCTCGATCACCAGGTCGATCCCGTCGGGCTTCACGCCCGGAAGATCGGCGATGATCGTGAACTTCTCCGGCGTTTCCTGGATGTCGACGCTCGGTCGGAACGTGGGGCCGCCGACCGAGCCCGCCGAGGGTTCGGTGCGCCGTGCCGTCTGGGGCTCAACGCGAGCGTCGGTGATCGAGCAGCATCCGCCTGTGGGCCTTGTCATCATGGGTTCTTCCTTTTCGCTTGGATGAGGGGCGATCACCCTCGTGCACTGCCTGGCTGCGGGTCCGACGGCTGCACGCTCCGCGATGCGGGGGCGGGGCATGCAGGGTTCAGGTGATCTTGATGTCGATGCGCCGGGGCTTGGCGGCCTCGGCCTTGGGGAGCTCGATCGTGAGCACGCCATGCTCGAGCTTCGCCGAGACTTTCTCCGAGTCGACCGGCGCGTTCACCTTGAGCACGCGCTTGAACTCGGTGCTGCCAGCCCGCTCGCGCCGATGCTGCACCACGTTCTCGGGCAGCTTCTCTTCACGCTTCCCGAGGATCGTCAGCTCGCCCTCGAGCATGCTGATCTCCAGATCGCCCATGGTGAAGCCGGGCAACTCCGCCTCGACGACGAACGACTCATCGGTCTCGAACACGTTCAGCGGCGGGAAGACGGTGTGCACGTCGGGAACCTCGAATCCCGGTGTGCGCAGCATCGCATCAACGAACGAGCCGACCGGCGGCATCAGCGAGAGCTCCGGGAACATCCGAGACATTCGACGCGTGATCATGGTCATGCTCCTTTGTCCGGGGGCGGAGACACAGGTCCGGCCTCCCGAAGGAAAGAGAAACAAGCCCCGTGCCAGGACCCGCGACCCCCTTGCCAAGCCCGAATCGACGGGGTTGCGAACACAGTGCGACCGGTGCGGGTTGTCAACTTGGCAGTTGGAAGCCGCGGACCTGCAAATTCGAATCCCCGCGGGCCTCCGAATGGACGTGCAGCACCCGAACGGCCGTTCGCATTGCCGATGGACGTCCGTTGCCGCGCTGGCACGGCCCTTGTCCATAGAGTGTTGAGATGACGGCCCGATATCAGGACTATTACCACACCCTCGGCGTGGATCGCTCGGCGAGCGCCGACGACATCCAACGCGCGTATCGCGGGCTGGCACGGAAGTTCCACCCCGACGTGAACAAGGAGCCCGGGGCCGAAAAGCGGTTCAAGGACATCAACGAGGCCTACGAGGTCCTCAAGGACCCCGAGAAACGCAAGCTTTACGACCAGCTCGGTGCAAACTGGAAGCAAGGTCAGGAGTTCCGGCCCCCTCCAGGGTGGAACGGCGGGCGCCCCCGCGGGCGGCGCCCTGGCCCTCAGGCGGGCGAACAAGCGGACTTCAGTGAGTTCTTCGAGTCCATCTTCGGCGCATCACGGGGCGGGGGCTTCGGGGGCTTTGCGGGCGTCC
>DHLW01000127.1:21934-26892 GCA_002405485.1 Phycisphaerales bacterium UBA4658 | reverse complement strand
ATGGCCATGCCCCCGGACGACTTTGTCGAAGCGATGCGCTCCGGCAGCCGAGCTTCGCGCAGCCGTGCATCACCCGGGCAGACCCACGAAGTGGAGATCACCATCTCGCTCTCGGATGCCTATCGCTGCGCAACCCGGCAGATCAATCTCACGACGACCGATGAGCTCGGTGAGCAGTCTTCGCGGACATTCGACGTCCGCATCCCGCCGGGCATCACCGAGGGCGGCATCATCAGGCTCGGCGGTCAGGGTGGCGCGGGGATGTCCGGCGGCCCGGCGGGCGACCTTTTGTTGCGGGTGCACATCGCGGCGGACCCCCGATTCCGCGTCGATCCGAACACCAAGCACGATCTGCTGACGACGCTCAGGATCTCGCCCTGGGAGGCCGTGCTTGGCGCCAGCGTGCCCGTCTCCACGATCGACGGGGAGGTGCGCGTCACCGTTCCGGCGGGGTCGCAGTCCGGGCAGAAGCTGCGAATCCGCGGCAAGGGCCTTCCGAAGAAGACAGGCGAGCATGCCGACCTGCTCGCGGAGCTCCGGATCGTCGTCCCGAAAACGACCCATCCGGATGAGAAACTCCTGTATGAACGATTGGCCGAGATTTCGAACTTTGACCCGCGAGCGTCGTAACATGCGCGCCTCGGCAGGGTTTCGCCGATCAAGGATCGACGGCTGCCCCCGGGGCAAGGAGTGATTGCACAATGTTCCTGGAACTGACCACAACCCTCGCACAGCAGATGACGCCCGGAACCGGCGGCGGCTTCGCCGGCTTCCTTCCGTTCATCGTGCTCATCATCGGCCCGCTTCTGCTGGGCCTCTACGCGCAGTACAAGGTGAAGAGCACCTTCAACCGGGCCAGTCAGGTCATGGCCTCCAGCGGTCTCACCGGCGCCGAGGTGGCGCAGGAGATCATGAAGGCCCACGGCATCCACAACGTCGGCGTGGAGCCCTCCAATGGGTTCCTGTCGGACCACTATGACCCACGGGCGAAGATGCTCCGGCTGAGCCCGGACGTGTACAACGGGCGTTCGGTCGCCGCGCTGGGCGTCGCCGCCCACGAGGCCGGGCACGCTCTGCAGGACGCTCACGGGTATGGCCCGCTGAAGCTCCGCAGCGCGATCGTCCCGATCGCGAGCTTTGGCGGCACCGCCGCGAACATCGCGATCATGGGCGGGTGCATCGCGATGGCGATCGCGGGTCCGAAGCTTGGGACGCCGATCCTGCTCATCGGCATCCTCGGTCTGTGCGCCGTCGCCGTCTTCCAACTCATCACCTTGCCGGTGGAGTTCGACGCCAGCCGGCGGGCCAAGGACCTGCTCACGTCCACCGGTCTGGTCGCCGCCGGGCCGGAGACGGCGTTCATGAGCAAGACGCTCAATGCCGCGGCGCTGACCTACGTCGCCGCACTGGTCTCGACGATCGGCACGATCCTGTACTACCTGCTGATCATCTTCTCCCGGCGCGAGTAGCCGCCGGATCGCCCTGCGATTCTGGCTTCAACCTGCGACGCCCTTCTCAAGCCCGAACGACCGTTCGGGCTTTTTCTTGCCCGCGTGCATTCTCCGGTTCACTCGGTCGTTGATCTTTCCACCGGGTGGCCAGAGCAGCGCGCTGTGTCAAGCGGTCGCGAAGATCGCGTTGGAATCGGAAGTTGTCGTGCGTGTGGTGCGAGTGTTCGCGTTCGTGCTCGGAACAGCACCGAATGGGGCGGGTGGGCAACCCCTTTCGGAAAGGACCGAAGCATGTTCCGAGATCTGAGGTCCGTGTACCTGGTCTGGGCGGCATCCGCGCTCGCCGCCGCTTCTTCCGTTCACGCCCAGCCAACGAACGTTCGCGCCTGGTACGCCCAGGGTCAGGTCTTCGTGGTGTGGGAGCGGCCGGCCCCGCCGGTGAACGCGACCGACACCGTGGAGATCTATGCCTCGCCCGCCGCCCAGGTGAACGTGGCCAACATGGACCTGGTCGGACGGATGTTCTTTCCGGAGTACACCGGGGCCCGGCTCCAGCAGCTCAACCCCGCGGCCCGGCTGCTGATCCCAACGCCCGCCGGCGGCACGTATCGGCTGGCCGGCAATGAGGGCGTGTTCGCGTACACGCCGCGGGCCGCGGGCAACCTGTTCTTCGCGGTGGTGGACTCCGGCGGAGCGGTCGTGGGCGCGCCGAACAGCGCGGCGACCGCGTTCAACTATGACCCTGTCAATGACCCGGTGCGTCCGCACCGGCAGTTCGGGGGATTCACGACCAACGGCAACCCATACGCCGCGTACGTCGTCTTCGCCGACGGGCGTGACGACTATGACAACGCCCGCCCGGACGTGCCCGTGCTCGCCGACGCCGACAAGAACGGCGTGCCTCACGTGTTCACCGTCAGCGAGCCGATCGGCGGCGTGCCCGCCGCGACGCCCCTCAAGGTCTGCGTCGCGCTGCACGGGGGCGAGGGTGAGTACCAGCTCTTCCGCCCCGGCGTTCCTGCCCGCTCGGCGCTGCAACTGCAAATGACCGACGGGATCGTCATCACGTCCGACGACAGCATCTACACGCGCAACCAGGCCCTGCTGGAACGCTCGAACACCGGATGGTTCGGCTACACGCCGGCGTACGACCCGTTCTTCGCGGGCGTCCGGACCGAGCCCCCGGCCGGCTCGACCGTGGTGAACTTCACATCGCGGCGTGTGCTGTGGTTCCTGGACTGGGTGCAGAACCGCTCCGCGTACACGATCGACCCGACACGCGTTGCGATCATCGGGCACTCCGGCGGCGGACGCGGAACCTCCACCATCTCGCGCCAGGCACCCGAGCGGTTCTGCGCGGCCCTCGCGTACACGCCTGCCAGCTACCTCGAACTCGACGACGCCGGACGCATCAGCTATCTGCGCGGGAACTGGGACACCAATCTGCCCTCGAACCTGCTCAAGAGCGACGGCACGCCGTTTGGCATGGTCGACGTGTTCACGATGACCACGCGGCTCTCCACCACCGAGCGCGACTTCCCGCTCACGCGCGTCGTCTACGGCAAGCGCGACGAGGAAGGTGCCGCCGCGTGGCACCCGAATCAGATCGCCGTGATGGAGGAACTCAACGATACCGGCAAGGGCTTCATGATCTTCTGGGATGAGCGCGAGCACGGCGTCGAGAAGTGGACCACCGAAGAGAATGACCTGACCGACGACCCCGCCCACACCAATCCGTGGCCCGATGTCGGGCAGTGGGTCGCGCCCGTGCGCACGCAGCGCCACGGCGTGCAGTACCTCGTCGACACGTACACCAACCAGCAGACCTTTCCCGGCTTCTTCAACACCGATAGCGATGCCATCCTTGCCGGTCGGCAGCCCGACACGGGCCCCGGCGATCCGGACCTTGGCGAGCCATTCGGCACATGGGGCGGGTACTTCGACTGGGACGCCGCCACCCTCGTCGACTCGCCGACCGAGTGGGCCGCGACGATCTTCGCCACCGGGCTCTCGGCGGTGTCCATCGACAACAGCCCGTTCGCGAGCTTCACCACCGACCTGAGCCCGCGCCGAACGCGGAACTTCAACCCGCCGATGGGCAAGCTTGTCCGCTACAACGTCCTTGATGCCGGGACGAGTGCGCTCGTGCAGTCCGGGTCGACCGTCGCGTTGGAGGAGGGCGTCGTTCAGGCCGCCGGCGTGATCGTGCCGAGGGATCCCGCCCGGGTGCGCGTCGTCTTCCGCGTGTGCATCGCCGACTTCAGCAACAACGGCATCGTCGAGACGCAGGACATCTTCGACATGCTCAACGCGTTCTTCGCCGGAGACAGTTCCGCCGACGTCGATGGCTCCGGCGCCGTCGCCATCGCCGACATCTTCGTGTTCCTGAATCGGTGGTTCGCCGGGTGCTGAGTGCGATCCGCACGACCCGCGCAAAGAGAAAGCAACAGGCCCCGGGAGTCGTTCCCGGGGCCTGCTTGTTGGATGCACATGTCTGGTCGAGAGCGGGGTTATTCCTTGGCTCGGCCGAGGTACGCCCCGTCGGCGGTCGAGACCTTGATGAGCTCGCCGATCTCGATGAACGCCGGCACGCGGGTGACGAGGCCCGTCTCCAGCGTCGCGTCCTTCTGCTGGTTGGTGACGGTGGCGCCCTTGATGCCCGGCGGGGTGTCCTTGACGGTGAGTTCGACCGTGAGCGGAAGCTCGATCGTCACCGGGTTGCCGTTGTAGCAGAGCACGTTGGTCTGGGCATTGGCACGGAGGTACATGAGCGCGTCGCCCAGCACGTCCTTGGGCATGACCATCTGGTCATAGTTCTCGGTGTCCATGAAGGTCGCGCCCTGGCTGTCGCTGAAGAGGTACTCCATCGGGCGACGGTCGAGGTCGATCACTTCGACGTCTTCGGAGGGCTGCATGCGCTTCTCGACCTGCCCGCCGCCCTGCACGGCCTTGAACTTCACGTTCACGAACGAGCGGAGGTTGCCGGGGTTGCGGAACTCATAGTTCGCGACAACCCAGAGCTTGCCGTCCATCTTGACGCCATAGCCGGGACGGAGATCGATCGCCTTCATAGTCGGGTATCCTGACTGGAAAGGGCCTGTCGAGGGCCTGCTGAGGGACGAGAGTCAAATGCCAGAGAAAACCGGAAAAAACGGGGCCAATCGTATGCCCGCTGGAAGCGTCTGGCGCGATCGACGTCGAGGTGGCCTGTTGCGGGTCTGGATCGGCGGTGCGATGGCCCTGGCGACGCTGCAGGGGTGCTCGCCAGCCAAGGTGACTCTGGATGTGGCGGTGCGTGACGCGATCACGGCCGAGCCGGTGGTCGGCTGCCGCGTGCTGGCCGAGACGCCGAGCAAGGACCACCCGTTTTCGATCGCGACTTTGCTCGGGCAGACGGGGCCGTTTGATTCGTCGGCGGTAACCGATGATCGGGGGCGGGCGACGCTGGTGGGGCTGGAGTCGCGTGCGCTGCGGCTGGGGGTGTGGCCGCGGGGTGGGGGGCCGCGG
>DHLW01000127.1:270-21742 GCA_002405485.1 Phycisphaerales bacterium UBA4658 | reverse complement strand
TGTGGGGAGTGTGGATGGGGGGGTCTGGTTGGATGTTGCTGGGACGCCGGGATCGGCGGAGCGGGGGATGCAGGTGCGGGTGGGTGGAGCTCGCTAAGTCATGCGCAAGACGATTGTGTCTTCGTGCCACCGACGGCGGCTCTGAGTCGTCGGTGTGCCCTCGCGCTCGCGCGCAGACTTACCTAGGTTCCTGCCAACTGACCCACTCGCGCGGTCTGCCCGTCGGCCCGACCAATCGGGCTTATCGGCGCATCATGGTCTCGTCGAGTTGGCTCAGGAACGGATCGGAGTGCAGGCATGTCTCGGGTCCGGCCGGTGTGCAACCAAGGCACGCCGACCGCCCGGGGCCGCGGTCGATGGCGCGGAGTGGAGCCGTCGTGTGGTCGGTGCAACCTGCCGCCGAGGATCGATCCTGTTCGCCGGTCGGAGCGATCCGACGATCGACCGTCTGGAACCGCGGTCAGTCGGGGAGGGTGATCGGCTCCGAGCATCAGTGTCCCGGGGCAAGTCAAGAGCGTGCGCGGCGGCGCCGGGCGAGCAGGACTCCGCTGATGCCGAGGAGAACTGCGGCACTGGGAGTGGGCACGGACCACGCGAGTCCGTAGGCCGTCTGATTGACATCGCCGGTGAGGTCCCAGACTTCACCTCGCCATTGAACGAGAATGGAGAAGTAGCCGCCGTAGGGGGCAGTCCAGACAAGATGTTCGACGTTGTTGTATTGCGTATCAGAGAGCGCCAGGGCCGGAACGAAGCTCCCGCCCCATTGCACGATGCTCAGGGAAAGATCGTCGAGACTGCCCCAGTTGGCAAGCCCGGCAGATGCTTCGACATACTCGGCGAACCAGTTCAGGGTGACGGTCAGCGTTTCGCCGGCGCGCATGTACGGCAAGTCGTACTTGTTCAGACCGTTCTGGGCGACGACCCCGTAATCCCAGCCAACAGCTTCAACCGCGCCGCCCCCGAGTCCGGCCACGTCGGCGGTGATTCCGGGCCCGGCGAACTGGGCATACGCGGCGCGAAGGTCCATCGCGCCCGCACCGGACGCAAAGTCCAGAGCCTGATCGGTGCGCTGGTAGTAGAAGCCCGGGAAGATCACGATGGGAAGGATCGGATTGCCATTGGTGATCGGCGGTTGATACGCCTCATACATGCCATTGGACCACCCTGGAATCTTCCGAGCGGAGTTCATGAGCACGGCCTTGATGACGCGGCCATCCTTCGAGACGCCGCCGTTGTACCGGGCGTAGGCCACGTCCGTGAGCAGCGCTGCGCCGGCGGCGACGAGCGGAGTGGCCGCGGATGTTCCACCGAACGACGTGTACGCATTGGCGCCCCCGGTGGTCGCAGTCCACAGATCTCCGCCGGGCGCCACGAGATCGACGGCGGCCCGCTTGCTCTGGGCCGGAGCGATGACGTTTCCGCCGCTCTGCGATGTCGGGACATAGGTCGCCACGGCGCCGCGCCCTGAGAAAGTCGCAACCTGATCGAAGTCCGAACCCTCAACACCCCAGAGCGCGCCGACGGTGATCGAGTTGTACGCGGCGCCGGGATCACGGACGGTGTTCTCCCCGGGCCCGTCGTTCATCGCGGCGAAGCAGACTGTGGTTCCGTGTCGCGCGGCGAGCATGTCGGCGACCTTGGACGCTTCGTAGTTCCCGGCGTAGTAGCTGAATGTGCCGTTCCCGTTGTTGAGCCGAGCCCCCCACGAGGAAGTCACGACATCCGCGCGACGACCGTTGACGCCGGTGTTCATGACCGCCTCATACGGCCGCCAGAAGTCGGACGTGGCCGTCGACCAGCTTGTCGAAGATGTAAACGTCGACGCGAGCGAGCCGGACCAGAGGGTGGACTGGTGAGCGATGCCGCGTTGTTCGACGGTTGTGCCTCTGCCGGCAACAAGCGAGGCGACAGACGTGGCGTGGGATGAGACGATGCCCGTCGTCGTTGGCGCGCTGAAGAAGTTCGTGACATGCCCGAGCGTGGAGTGCCCGTTCCACGCCAGGCCCCCCTCGATGCTTGCAACCACCGAGTTTCCGCCGGCAAAGCCGTTGGCATAGAACGCATCGGCGCCAAGAACCTGCCCGACGTCGAGAAATGACCAGAAGGACTCGATCGCGCTCGCGGATTGGATGATCACGCCGGCTGCAACAATCGAAACCAAACGGGGTGCTGTGTTCCGCATCTTGTTCTCTCTCCAGATGCGCGGTGGTCCGCGGCGGTGTTCGTCAACTCCAGACGGCAAGACGCTATCGGAAGGCGCTCGGCGCCGCAAGGTCCCTAAACAGGTACGTCAGAACGGCCGTGCTCATCGACGGACTCACACGCGGGTTCGTGTCACCGTCGCGCAGTTGGCATGAATCGTGACCGATTGCATCAAACACGCCATCACGCATATGCACGCGGCGTCGACGGATGCAATGGTGCAGTCGTGCCAATGTCGGCGGACGGGAACCGTCGGTGTGCCTCGGCGAGCTACCGCGCACTCACACTCAGCGCCACCTTGGTCTTCGCAGCACGCGGCGCCTGCTGATGCGTCTTCTTCGCCCGATGCGTCGACCAATCCGTCACGGCAAGGTCCGGGTCGGTCTTCTCGCCCGCGTGCACGCGGATCACGTCGTAGGTGTTGTTCCGCTGTGCGGGCGTGAAGCCCAGATCGCGGATCAGGCGGCAGAGCACCGGTTCATCCAGGCAATATGTCGTACCAGCGCTCGAGACGACGTTTTCTTCCATCATCACGCTGCCCATGTCGTTAGCGCCATAGCCGAGCGCGACCTGGCCGACGTGCGGGCCCATGGTGACCCAGCTTGCGCCGATGGAGTAGATGTTGTCGAGGAAGAGGCGGCTGAGGGCCTGGGTGCGGAGATAGTCGGTTGCGCTCGACATGCGGACGCGCTTGCCGAAGAGGTGGGCGGTGGGGAATGCCGAGCGGTCGATGGCGTCGAAGTCGTACACGTCGGCGGTGCGGTGGCCTTTGGGCAGGTCCTTGGCGCGCGATGTGATCGCGGTGCTTTCCAGGATGTTGCCGGCGCGAGCGAGCGCGTCGCCCGGAAACTCCATGTCGAGTTCGGCAACGTCCGCACCCCAATCCGGCACGCGACCCAGCGGCGTGTTCTCACGCTGGAAGGGCCAGGAGATGAAGGAGACGTAGTGGCCATACGGAGAAGACACAGGCGAGCCGCCTGTGCCGCCAGAGGCAGGACAGGCCCCGCTCTCGCGCAAGATGCGGTCCTGCCACTTGCGAACGAGCCACATGTGGTGCACGCGGTCGGCGTGGCCCTCGATGTGGCCGAACATCATCGTTGCGCTCGTGAACATGCCCAGCGTGTGGGCCACGTACATCGTCGTCAGCCACGCCTCGGCGTCGCACTTGCCCAGCCCGATCTTTCGGCGGACGGGATCGCTGAAGATCTCGCCCCCCCCGCCGGGGAGTGAATCCAGCCCCGCGTCGCGCAGCCGCACCATGACCCAGCGGATCTTGGCTTCCAGCGTGTCGCCGGGCGGATCAAAGAACCGGACGAACTCAATGAACTCCGGCGGGCTGAAGGCGTGGATGTGCATCCGAGGGAACTTGGCCTTGATGCCGCTGAGCAGTTTGGTGTACCACTCAAGGGGCAGCGCGGGGTTCATGCCGCCCTGCATGAGGATCTGTGTGCCGCCGATGGCCTCAAGCTCGGCGATCTTGGCGTGGATCGCCTCGGGCTCGAGCGTGTACGCGTCGGCGTCGCCCTCATCGCGCCGGAAGGCGCAGAAGGTGCACTTGGCGCTGCAGACGTTGGTGTAGTTGATGTTGCGGTCGATGATGTACGTGCGAACGTGGTCGCCGTGGATCGTGCGGCAGCGAGCGTCGGCGTGCCGGCCCAGCTCATGAATGGACTGGGCCCGAAAGATCTCGAGCGCCTGATCCGGCGTCAGCCGAGCGTGCCCGAAACTCACCGCGCGAAGCAGCCCGGGATCCAGAGCGCTCAACTTCGGGTGTTCCGGTGGTGGGGCGTAAATGGGCATGGGCGACTTCGGAACTTTCAAAAATCTCTGAAAGTATAGCCGCCTCTCCTGCGGCGTCCACACGGGTGTTCGGACTTGACCAAGGGCTTCCGCGGGCGAGTTTATCGCCCCTCCCGCCATCGATCCGCTGACCAGACGCCCTTCAAAATCGTCCGTTGTGGATGAAATCGCATGAGCATTCAAGACACCCTGTTTCGGTGGCGATATTCCCAGCATGCGCCGATTGTGCGTCTCGTCGATCAACCGCGTCCGGAGCGTGTCGCCATGAAGCACTCCGTTCCTAAGCCGCACGTGAGTGGGGCGGTCTGCCAGCTTCGGCGGTGGGTGACGATGGCGTCAGTGGTGCTCGCCCTGTGCTGCATGGTGCAGATGCTGGTGTACGGGTTTGCGGCGTACACAGAGGTGCGGGTGGAGCAGATCAAGCCCGCAAAGTCGGAGAGAGCCCCGCTGCGGGTGGTAGGGGTGCTGCCCGGGGCCGTCGCGGAGCCCGCAGAGGGCACACCCGAGGACGCGGCGATCGCGGCCAGCCAGCCGACGGCGATGCCTGTGAACACGGACGTTTCCGGGACGTCGGCGTCGGTCGCCTCGGTGGATCTGAATCGCGTCGCCTCGCCGGCGGACAAGGTCATGAAGCGGGCCAGCGGTTTGGCGAGCGGGGTGGGCGTGATCGCCTGCGTCTGCCTTTCGGTGCTCACGCTGCTTGGCGTCGTCGTCGCGGGCGGGGCGAGCATCCCGGGGGTGGAACGGGTGACCACGTCGGCGGTCTGGGGTCTGGTTCTGGCGCTGGTCGCCCTGCCTTGGCATGCCATGCTGCCGAGCATGGGCGTGCCGGGCATCTTCGCCGACTACTCGGTCATGACCGCGCAGCTTGACGGGGGCCGCATCGGGGCGATGTCGCTCTCGGGGCTGGGCATGGCGGCGCAATGGGTGCTGATGCCGATCCTGGCCATGTTCACCTGTCTGGGCGTGTGCCTGTGGTTCCGGGCCGGCGTCGAGCGGGGCGTGATCATCACGGCTCCGAGCGAACTCGACAAGGCCGTGGAGCGCGAGGTGGAACAGATCTCCAAGCGCGGCGTGGCGTCGTCGGCGCCCAAGGCGGTCGGCGCGCTCAACCGTGCGATCGGGGATGAGGTCCATGGGGCCGATCACGCCGTGAGCGCGGTGGAACGGGCCATTGAGAGCGCCGCATCGCTTGTTGGCGCCCGGGGCTCCCCCGCGGACGACGACACGCCCATCACCCGTCGGCGCATTCCTCGCGGCATCGCCGATGAGGATTACAAGAGGCCGATCTGACGCGCGGGCGCAGGCGTGGCCTGCCAAAGGACGCTGCTCACGCGATGCCCCGACCCACGCGTCGAATCCGGATCGGCCCCTTGGCCGTGGACGGATCCACCACCCGCCCGCCCTGTGTCACCTCGACGGCACCCTTGGCCACCAGACGACGGGCCGCCGCGCGTGCGGGCTCCATGAGCGAGCGCCAGTCGATCGCCTCGCCGCCCTGCGAGCCCGCCGCCACGCGCCGGGCCGCCTCCGACGGACAGATGCTTGCCTCGATGGGTCTGCCTCGGAGCAGGAGCAGGATCTCCGCTTCCAACGCGGCATCCACCGGGGTGACCCGAGCCGATCGGCACGCGCTGGAGCAGTACCGGACGTTGGCCCAGTCGCGCTCCCACTTCTTGCGCCACGCGATCTCGCGGCCGCATACCGTGCACAGCTTGCTCGCCCGTTCACGCCCTGGCATGTCAGACTCTTCGAATCCCGGCCACGGCGCGAGTCGGGTGAACGGACTTCCCGCGTGATGTCGGCTTCTGGCAGTCAATCCAGCCCGGTTCCCTGGCCGCATCCGGCCTGTCTGCCGGATGACGACCTGCTTGCGCAGTGTCGCGTCGGCACCGGCCGCACCGGCGGACCGGGCGGCCAGAATCGCAACAAGGTCGAGACGCTCATCGAACTGGTGCACCAGCCGACGGGCATCTCGGCCCACGCGGGCGAGCGACGCACGCAGACGGAGAACCGTCGGGTCGCGCTCCGGCGTCTTCGGCTGGCCCTCGCCGTCGGCGTCCGCACTCCGGTCCCCGATGGGGCCGTCGGGAGCGCGCTGTGGCGTTCGCGACGACGCGCCGCACCCAAAGGCGCCACGGCCGGCTCGCCACCCAAGAGCCGCTGGTCGGCGGGCGGCGAGGGCATCCTGGAACTCAACCCCGATCATCATGACTATCCGGCCCTGCTCGCCGAGGCGCTCGATGTCCTCGCTGCTGCCGGTTGGGAGACCAAGGTCGCGTCGCTTCGGCTGAACATCTCCGCCAGCCAGATCGTGAAGCTCACCCGGGAACATCCGCCCGCGCTGGCGATGGTCAACCGCGAGCGGGAGCGGCTCGGCATGCACGCACTCAAGTAGCAACCCGCTCTTCACCGCCGGTTGCATTCCTGCATGGGGCGTGCGCGGGGCCCAGGTGGGGAGCAGGCGGGCGTGCAGCAGCCGGCATCGACACGCGCGACCGATCGCGGATCATCGAGGGTGCATTCTCAGCCGCCCGGGCGGGTGCGGACTCGCGCCCGCGGAACGGACGCATACGCTCCGCCCATGCTCAACGCCGCGGTTCGGTATGGCATTCCGATGCTCGCGCTCTTCGGGGCCGGTCCTCTGGCCGGGTACCTCACGGCGTCGCTCCGCACCCCGGACGCGGGCAAGGGCGCTTCGCTGCTGATCACCGCGACGCCCATGCAGGGCATCATCGCCGGGGTCGTGGCCATGGGGCTGGCGCTCGGCGTGGGGGCGCTTGGCGCTCGGCTGGTCGGTCGGCGCGCGGGCATGTTCTCCGCCGGTCTGGTGCTGGCCTGGGCGGCGATGAACACCGGCCGGGTGGACACGATCCTCGGGCGGACCCAGTCGGGCGCCTCGCTGCAGACCATCGCCCTCGAGGGCGTGCTCGTGGGCGCCATGGGGCTCGCGGTCGTCCTGGTCATCTTCATGATTCCAGAGCGGCACCTGGGCACGAAGGCCGCGCCGCACCAGCATGTGCTCCCTCCTGAGCCCACCAAGCTCCTGGACGCCACCGCTCCGATCGCGCTTGCGGCGGCGGCGGTCGCGGGAGCCGTCTCCTGCTGGGTGATTGCGCAGAGCACGCTGAAGGGGCAGACCTTCGCGGCGGCCACCATCGCGGGCGTGTTTGCCGCGGCCGCTGGACGCGTGGCGTCGCAACGCGTCTCGCCCGCCATCTTCGTCGCCGGGATCGCGATCCTGGCTTCGGTATCACCGGCGCTGGCCACCGTCGTGCACTCGGGTTCGGACGGTGTCCTGCGAGCGGCGATCGCCGGTCGGCTGTTTGCACTGGCTCGGCCGCTTCCCCTGGACTGGCTGGCGGGCGCGTTCCTGGGCGTGCCCATCGGGCTGACCTGGGCGGGCTCGATGCTCGAGAAGCACGCCCCCAAGCGCTCATGACGGGGCTTGCAAGGTCGCGCACGCGCCGGGCACGCACACCGGGCGCGAAGCCCGATCCGGTCTCGTCAACGGACGATGAGCACGCCGTGCGGTCCCTTGCCCACACCCACGTAGAAGTCCGTCGGCTTGAGCTCCCACCGCGGTGCGGCACCGACCTGCCAGAAGCCCAGTTCGCCATCGACGGCGTCTGCGTCGAAGGAGCGGAACTGGGTCACGCACACGAAGCGATCGCTCGCGTCGAAGGCGATCCCAGCGGGCATGGCGTTGATCGCATACTCCCCGACGCTCGTGAGCGTCCCGTCACTGGCGAGCGCGACCGCGGAGATCGATCCGCCTCGCGCGCTCGGGTCGATGCGAGCGTCGTTGTCCGGCAGGTGTGAGCGCTGCAGGTTGGCGGTGACGATGAGCGACCCGTCGCGATTGATCGCCATCCCGATCGGGCTGACGCCCACGGTCGCCGTGGAGATGATCTCGTGCTTCGCGGAGCCGCCCTCGGCGGACTCCGGTCCGGCGGGCATGTCGCCGATGCGGATGCTCACAAGCTGCCCCGCGGGAGCGCCGACGTTGTACCCGTCCACGTCGTCGCCCCACTGCAGGTTGTTGACGATGAAGTGCCGACCGTCAGCGCTGAACGCGCCGGCGAGCGGCGACTTGCCGACCTTGACCGGCAAGCCCCAGGGGGCAAGCGCAAGCTCGCCGTCTTCCCCGCGCTTGAAGCGATAGAACATCACCTCGCCCCGGTCCTGAAGGGTGACGCCCAGGGCCTGACCCCCGGGATGCCACGCGATGCTCGACGGGCGAGCGTCGTCGGCGTCCAGCCCGATCAGCGGCCACGCCGCCGGCTCACCGGAGAACTGCCCATCCTTGAACGGCGTGATCACGATCTGCTGCCGCGCCTGTTGCGCGACCACCGCGACCAGGTCCCCATCCGGGTGCACGGCGACGGCGATGGGCTCCTTGCTCACCTCCACCGTCGCGCTGATCACCGGGCGCAGCGGATCGCGCAGGTCCACCGCCGTGAGCTTGTTCCCCACCGGCAGGTCGCTCACCAGCCGGGCATCAGGCCCCGCCGAGCCGCGATACTCCACGACAAACGCCCAGTTGCCGTCGCGGCTGACGCTCAGGCACGTCGGGGGGCAGAGCGCGGAGTTGGAGACCTCGATCTGCGCGTGCGGAGTCGTCGGTTCCTGCAGGGGCAGAGTCACGACCGTCAGCGTGTCGCGGGCGGCTGGATCACGCTCGCCCAACTCCTTGGTCGCCAGCGCAGAGCCGGCCATGTCGGCGTCGCCGATGGTCAGGATGTACCGGCCCCCGACCTGCCCGGGCCGGGCCGGACCCAGGTTCTGACACCCCGCAAGCAGCCCGCAGCACAGGGCCAGAGCCAGGGGACGACGAACAGACCGTGTGAACGTGAGCAACGTCGTGGTCATAGGGCCGCATGGTATCAGCATCCGACCCCGGCAAGGTCGATCGCCGCCCCAGGGGGAGTGATCACCCCGGCCCCCGGGTCCATCCGCCGAAGCGCGCTGAGTGCGGCCTGCATGTCCGCAGGAATCGGAGCGGCAAAGCTCATCTCCCGACCGTCCGCAGGGTGCCGAAACCGCAGCGTCGCCGCGTGCAATGCCTGTCGGTTGATGAGCACCAGTTCTGGTGGCGGCGTCTGATTGGGCTCCAGCTTCACGGGCGGCAACAGTGCGGCGTGCGTGCGTGGGTCGGCATACAGCGGACGCCCGCCGTACATGTCGTCCCCGACGATCGGATACCCGCGATGCGAGAGATGCACGCGAATCTGATGGGTGCGACCGGTCTTGAGCTCGAGTTCGACAAGCGAGCAGATGCACGCGCCGGGTTTGGCTTTGGCCGAGTGCGGGTGCTCACGCAACGGACCCAGGGCGGGTTTCCACCCCGGAGTGACGGTTGGGCTGGTGACCGCCGGGGTCGGTTCCGGAACGTCCGTCGCGCCGGCGGCGTGTTCATGAAAGGTCTGGCGCAGGCGGGCGATGGTGAGCGAGGGCTTGCCCAGGTGATCGTGCCGAACCACGTACTTCTCGCGATAGCCCTTTTCCTTGGACGGGTGCGGCCCCAGGGGCAGGTCGATGGCGTCGATGGGGGGTTCGAACGCACCGTGGACGAGCGCGAGATAACGCTTGTCCACGGTGCGCCTCTCGAACTGCTGACCGAGCCGCCAGTGCGCCTCGTCGCTCTTGGCAAACAGGATCAACCCGGAGGTGTGCCGATCCAGCCGATGCACCACGCCGGGACGGGCAAACTCCTTGCCGACGCCGGAGAGCCCGCCCCCGACGGCGGAGCGATTCTGAAAGTGGAACGCCAGCGCGTTGATGAGCGTCCCGCTCTTGTCGCCCCGGGCCGGGTGCACGATGATGTCCGGCGCCTTGTTCAGGACGATGAGGTGCTCGTCCTCGTACAGCACGCTCAGCGGGATGTCCTCGGGGATCACGTCCGTCGGCGGGGGCGGCGGGACATACACCTCCACCCTGTCACCGGAACCGAGCTTCGTGCTTGCCTTTGGCGTGCGCCCGTTGACCGTCACGCCCCCCTCGTCGATGAGGCGCTGCAACTGCGTGCGGCTCATGAACGTGATGCGGTCGCAGAGGTACTTGTCCAGCCGCTTGTCCAGATTGCGCTGCAGGACAAACACCACGCGGTTCGGCGCGTCGTCATCGGCGACCGGCGAACGCACCTGATCCTCGTCACCGGTCTCGATGAGCGATGGGGGCTCGGTCGCGGGATCGACCAGGTCCTCCGTGGCGGCCAGCTCCAGACGCTTGCGAATCGCTCGCGGATCGACCTTGCCCCCGTGCTGGATGATCCCCGAACTCTTGGGCGTGTCGGCCCCGCTGCGCGAGGGCTTGGCTTGGCGGTCCGATGGCGGACGCGGGTCGGTCATGGCACGCTCGCCGCGAACTCCGAGGGATCAGGGCTTGGGCTGCTCCCCGGGCGCGGGCTGGACTGGCTCGGTGGGAGCGGGGGCCGGCTCGGCGGGAGTAGGGGCTGGAATCGGCGCGGGTGCCGCCCCCGGTTGCGGAATCTCGATGGTCTGCCCGGTCGTGGTCGTGCCGGTGAAGTTGCCCATGGGAATCG
The DNA here is from genome assembly GCA_002405485.1 of Phycisphaerales bacterium UBA4658. Taxonomy (GTDB): domain Bacteria; phylum Planctomycetota; class Phycisphaerae; order Phycisphaerales; family UBA1924; genus UBA4658. The sequence goes on along the minus strand of DHLW01000127.1, from coordinate 11,196 downwards.
TGACGGGCGTCGCCACGGCTCCCGGAAGCTGGGCGCTGGAGAGCAGCGTCGGCGCCGCGAGTTTCTCAACCGACTCCTTGCGGGTTTGCAGCGCTTTCACCAGGTCATCGAACTTGGCCTTGGTCGCTCGATCGATCGCCTGCTGATAGAACTGCTTGGCCTCGTCGGCCTTGCCCCGATCCTCGGCGACCGACGCCAGGCCTGTGAGCGCGCTGATCACCATCGCCGACTGTCCGAACGAGTCGTTCGAGGCCGACAACGCACGCTTGTACAGCCCCTCGGCCTTGTCGCGCTCGCTGGCACGCTGCTCATCGGTGAGCAGCGGCTTGCCCTCTGGGAGCTTGCCATCGGGGCCCAGTCGCTCGCCCACGGGGATGCCCGTGCGCGCCGCTGCCAGATGGATGTCCGCCGCGACCAGCGATGAGGCGAGCTCCACGGCGGTGCCGGTTGCGGCTTCGCCGGCGACCTGCACGAGCGACTCGGGGCGTTGTGCCTGCGCCGCCGCGTTGAAACTGATCCATGCCGCGTCGCTGGCCTTGGCCTTCTCGCGCTCGAGGTACTGATACCCGGCATACAGACCGGCGACCGCCGCCACGCCCATCAGGACATAGCCGCCCCATTTCTTGAGCCACTCAATGAACTCCTCGTTCAGTCGGCTCTCGAGCTGGCCTGCGCCTTCAACAAGTTGACCTTGAACGGGACGTTTGTCTTCACTCGCCATGATGCCGCTTCCGGTGTGTCGTGAACTGTCGATCAGGGGGAAATGGTAGGGTGCTTCGGTCCCGCGGGCACATCCCACGAGCCCTCTCACGCCCGAACGTCCCAGAACGCCCATGCACGGTCATCGGCAAGCAGCGACCCCGGCACGAGTCTCTCTCGCACCGCTACGGCAAGCTCGGCAAGTCCGTCCCCTGTCTTGGCGCTCACGCGCAGGTCATTCCCCGAGGCCCGGGTCGGTCCCGGATCGAGATCGGAACGAAGGCACACCCGAAGAACGGGGATCGACCCATCCAGCGGCGGGGCCAGGACGACGAGCTCGCTGGTCGGATCGGCGCAGAGCAGAACCAGGTCGGCTCGCCGCGCCAGATCGATCGCCAGCCGCTGCGCCTGGGCGTCCAGTGCGTCGCGTGGGGCCGCGGACACGCCCGGCGTGTCGATGTACCGCACCACCAGCCCCGCGAGATTCAGCGACACCCCGACGTGATCGCGCGTCGTGCCGGGTTCGTCGGCGACGATGCTCACCGCTCGGCCACAGAGCGCGTTGAGCGTGCTCGACTTTCCGATGTTCGGCGGCCCGATCGCGACCACGATCGGCGGGTCGATCAGCCGACGCAGCACGCGCGAGGCCTCAGGCGAGAGCCGGCGCGAGGGGTCGTGCTCGGCCAGATCCCACCTCCGCGGTTGATCGAGCAGCAGGTCAATCGCCAGCGGGCTGCGCGACTCGGCCAGAGCGAGAGACAGCCGCGCGTGCATCGACATCGATCCGCCTGCCTGCACGCCGGATCGTCGAGCGACGCCCGCTGACTCAAACGCGGCACAGGCCTGCGCGAGAATCACCGGGCTGGCGTGTGGGAAGAACATCGCGTGCCCGGGCTCAAACCGTGCAACGACCAGGTCATCCACCCCCGGCCAGTGCCGCAGACCGACTTGTCCTGGGGCGACTGCCCGAACGCCCAAGCGCACGAGGGCCTCGTCGACCGCGCCGGTGAGTTCCAGAATCGCCAGCGCGCCCGACGGAGCGGGAGGACCGGCGGAGACATGGAACCACGCAACGCTCATGCACGCGGGGGCCGGATCACGCTCCATCGTCGCCGTCGGCGTCGGCGAGCGCGTCCAGCCGATGCACCGCCTCGAGCATCCCGATGAGCGTCAGGTCGGGGACGATCGCCTCGACAAGCGGATCGCTCTCAAACAGCGTCGCGGCGTCGCCCCCGGTGGCGACGACCCGCGGATAGGCGTTGTAGAACTCCGCGTACCGATCAATGAGCAGGTGCACGAGCCCTCGCGCCGAACTCACCACGCCGATGCTCATGGCCTCCGCCGTGTTCTTCCCGAAGGGTGTCTGCTCGTCGCCTTCCATGGGCGGATCGACGCTCGGGACCAGTTCCAGGGTGAGTTCGACCAGGGGCAGCGCAGCGGTCTGCTCGTGCAGGGCCCGGAGCATCATCCCAAGACCTGGGGCGATGGCCCCGCCGTGGAACGTCCCCTCGCCGTCGACGAAGTCCACGGTGATGGCCGTTCCCGCATCGATGACGACGCAGGCCTGCTTGGACCGTGCGAAGGCCCCGAGCGCGTCGAGCAGTCGGTCCTGTCCGACGGTGGACTCATCGGTCAGCGTGTGCGCGATCGGGATGACCAGCTCGCGACCGAAGCGCAGCACCTCGAGCCCGGTCCCGCGGAGCGATGACTCGATCTCGTCCGCCGCGGGCGCGTTCACGGTCGCGATGACCACGCGCGGAGCGTCGGCCTCGTCGGCTCCAGCCATCTCCGCGATCGCGCGGGCCACCAGCGCGGCATCGCTGGACGCCAGCACGCGCGAAGGTTCCAACGCATCGTCGCGCACGGCCGCGACCCGCGTGCGTGTGTTGCCGATCGACACAAGGACCAGAGTGGGCATGCCGGAGGGTAGAAAGTGCCGGGCCAAAGGCCAGACCGACAGCCCCGCGTGCCGGTCGATCGGCGGACACGTCCAGGATTGAGCCGTTCTTCGCTTTCTCCGTTTCGCTTTCTACCCTCCCACATGCCCCGCGCCCGAGTCGATCCATCCATCGCCCGCGTCGAGATGAACGGGTTTGTCTTTCCGCTCGGGGTCTATCCGGTGGACACCATCGAGCCGGTGCCGGGATACACCATGTCCTTCGAGCCCGCTGACCAGGGCAACGAAGGCCCGGGAGTGGGAGGGTCGGGATCGGTCGGCAACGGCGGATCGGGCGGCGAGTCCGACGGCGGTGCCGCGTCGCCCTCGGGTGGCGCCGAAGATGTCGGGGAGTGGGAGGAGTGGCCCGACCGGTACGTCTACGACATCCTCGTTCCCTCCCCGCGGGTTGAGCCCCTGGTTCGCACCATGCTCAGCATCTTCCCCGGTCGGGTGTATCCGATCCTCGATTTCCTCGGGCAGGACGAGTGGCGAGAGGTCGATCCCTACGTCTCGTACGAGCTGCTGGGGCTCGACCGCTTTCTGGACACCCTCCGGCGCTATCGAGGGTTCTTCTTCGAGGATGGTCTGGTCGGCTTCGGCGCCATGAGCGAGGAGCCGTTCCTGTACATCTTCGTGGATGAGCACAAGGTCGTCACCATCCGCGCCGAGGCCGCGCTCAAGGATCGCGTGGAGGCGGCCCTCGCGGCGTTCGATCTCCCCCAGGTCGATGAGATCCACTCAGCCGACAGCGTCACCCACGAGCACCGCGGGGTGCTGGACGCGCCGGACGATCGGCCGGATCTGCTCTCGGCAGAGGAAATCGTCGAGGTGCTGCGCGACGAGTGGCAACTCGTGCTCAACATCGATCCTGACCGCAACGTCGACGACGAGGGTAACGACTTGGGCATCACGGGGTGGCGCGTCATCATCCGGTACGACCCGCCCATCCCCGAGGAGGCCTCGACCCCCGCGGGAAATGGATCGCCCAAGCGGACGGTCGAACCTGGAACCATCCGAGAGGCACACGTCACCGCCGAGGGCGAAAGCGACGACGACGAAAGCGATGAGGAGTCCGAGACGGCCGCTCAAGGTGAGTCGACCGAGCCCGCCTCGGACGCAGACGGCGAGCGATCGGCCGCGGCCAAGGGTTCGTCCATGACCTCGGGCCAGCCCGCGCCACCGTCGCGCTATGCGGAGGTGTTCGTCACCGCCGAGTCTTTGAACAAGGCATCCGACCTCGCCGTCGTGGCGTTGGAAGAACTCCTCAGTGACGACGACATCGTGGTTGACCCTGAAACCACGCCCGAGCCGATGATCGTTCAGGCCGACCGATGGGGAGCGGAGGACTTCATCAAGGCCGTTCGCGAGGCGCTGCGCAAGCAATCACCGGATGTGCCGGTTTCCAAACAAAATCCGGATATGGATGAGTCGCTGGTCTGGTCCGCCGCATGGCTGAACTGAGTCAGTCTCGGGCGTTCAATCACCAGAATCGGTGGTGTTGCGCGGATGGATTGCATGCGGCGTGGATCGAGCGCTGACGGGCGGCAGGGATTCTGCCGGAGTCGTGCTTTTCCGAGCCAACATGCGGTCAGATGTGGAACCGCCCGCAACCGGCGGAGCCGACCGCACGCACCAGCATGAAGCCCGAGCCACGACGCACGGGCAGGGGGTTGGCAGAGTCTTTCCAGGGATGGACAAACGCGACGGCATCGGTGCGACCAAGCGTTGGTCGAGCGCCGGTGATCGGTCGGCGGGCGGACGGACGGCCGAGCGGCACGGAGATCAGGTCCCGGCCGGCATGGGTGAAGAGCACCCAGACGCAAAGAAGTTGTGACCGTCGGTTTGCGTTCGGCGGTCAAGGGCAGTATCTTCAAGCCCCCTTGCCGCCCGCCGCGGGCGGGCGGGCGCCCGGGCCGATGCCGGGCGAACGAGTGGGGGATGATCCGACGACTTGAGCGCAGGGAGCGCGTCAGGGAACATCGGAGCATTCACGAGCGAACCGACCGACTCATTCAGTCTTACCGGCAAAGTGCCTCGGAGAAGCGCGACATGCGGAGTGACCGGAATCGTCGATCCACCCGAACCCTTGCGGCGGCCGTTGGGCTGGTCAGCGTGGTGGGGGTGATGAGCACCCCAGCCGGCGCACTGGCGCAGGCGGCGGGGACGGCTGATGGCGTGCAGTCGATCGGTGCGGCCGACGCATTGGCGCGGGCCCAGAAGCTCGCCGATGCCGGCAAGCTCATTCCCGCGCGGGCGCTCATCGATCGGGTGCTGGGATCCGAGGACGCTTCCAAGCTGGGCCGAGCGGAGCTGAGCCAGGCCCTGGCGCTGCAGCGGTCGCTGGCGTCGCAGGTGCAGACTGCCGACCCGCAGGAGATGTCGGTCCAGAAGGCGGAGCTCGCCCTGGAGACCGGTGATCTGCTCGGAGCCGAGCGGCACGCGTCGGCGGTGGCCGGGAAGTCTCTGGGATCGGACGCGCAGCGGGAGCGAGCGCGGGCGGTGCTGGCGGGCGTGAACAGTCGCCGTGCCGAACTGGCCCCGTTGACGCCCGGTCTGCTCGAGCAGGCCAAGGCGGACTTTGACGCTCAGCGGTACGCCGAGTCCAAGGCGAGTATTCTGAGCGTGCTGCGTTCGGGCGTGACGCTCTCTTCGGAGCAGGCGACGCAGCTCGAGCGGATGCAGCTTGAGATCGTGAACCTCGAGCAGGCCCAGGGGCGTGCATTTGAGGGTCGCGTGGACGCGGCGATGATGCAGCCGGGGCATGTCCGTCGTGACGAGCCGGGGCGGCCTGAGCCGCTGCCGCCGGTCGCCGCCGGAGAGCCCGCGCCGGCGATCGCGGCGTCTGAGCCGCCCCCGGCGCCGGTTGATCCCGCTCCCGCCGCGGCACCCGCCGCCGCGCCGCAGCCCGCGACGGGATCGCCGACCGATGACGTGGTGACGCTGGCGATGCGGGGCGAGGCGGGTCGGATCGTCGCCGAGGGCGACCAGGCGTTCGAGCAGGCGCGGTACACGACGGCGATCGACAAGTACACGCTCGCGCTCGGGGCGTTCCGGCAGTATCTCGCTTCCGGCGAGGCCGAGCGTGTGCAGCAGCGAATCGACGAGGCCCGCGTGCGTCTTGGCGCCGGCGGCGGCGGCGGCGGCCTGGTGCGATCGGTGACGAATGCCGACCGGGCGATCCGCGAGCGAGCCGACGCGGAGTTCAACACGTACGTGTCGCAGGCCGAGGCGGCGCTTGGCAAGGGGCAGCCGGATCAGGCGCAGCAGCTTGCGGCGCAGGCGAATCTCTCGCTGAGCCAGGCCCGCGGACAGTTCAACGAGTCGGAGCTGGACACCTACCAGCGTCGGCTGGACACGCTCCGGGCGACGATCGAGACCAAGCGAGACCAGATCCGCAACGCCGAGGCGGCCCGCCGGGCGGCGGACGCGCAGAGCAAGGCCGAGCAGGCCGAGCAGAACCGTCTGGCCGAGCGCTCGCGGAAGGTGAGCGAGAACATCGACCGGATCCGCGAGCTGCAGAAGGAAAAGAAGTACGCCGAGGCGTTGCAGGTCGTGGATCAGACGCTGTTCATCGATCCGCTGAACCCGACGGCGCTGCTGCTGAAGGACATTTTCGTCGACGTGATCGCCTATGAGCGGTTCAACCGTCTGCAGGATGAGAAGGCCCGTCGGCTGACGGAGAACACGCTGGAGAACGAGGCGGCGATCGTGCCCCCTGTGAACATGATGGAGTTCCCGACCGAGTGGCCGCAGAAGACCTTCACCCGCGGGGAGCAGTCGGCGTTCGCCGACAGTCCGGAGAATCGCAAGGTTCTGGCCAAGATGTCGAGCCCGGCGGACAAGCTGCCCGGTCTGGACATGACCGAGAACCGGTTCGAGGACGTGGTCAAGTTCATGAACACCGTCACGCAGCTCCCGTTCGATCCGGATTGGGAGTCGCTGGCGGCGATCGGCGTTGAGAAGGACACGCCGGTGACGCTGAAGGTGCAGAACCCCCTCACCATCCAGGCCGCGCTGGACCGCATCCTCTCGAAGGTCAGCCGCGACCAGTTCCAGAAGGCCGGCTGGTCGGTGAACGACGGGATCGTGACCATCGCCAGCGACGAGACGCTTCGGAAGAACCGTGTGCTGGTGATCTACAACATCCAGGACCTGCTGTTCCAGATCCCGAACTATCGCGACGTGCCGCAGATCGATCTGAACACCGTGCTTCAGTCCAACCAGGGCGGCGGCGGCGGCAGCCCGTTCACGGGCGACGATCAGCAGAACGACCCGGACGACCCCGCCGCCCGCGAGCGGCGCGTCCGTCAGATCATCGACATCATCTACAACAACGTGGACTTCGAGGGCTGGAAGGACAACGGCGGCGAGACCGGCGCGCTCCAGGAGCTCAACGGGTCGCTCATCATCACCAACACCCCGCGGAACCACCGCGAGATCGTCGGGCTGCTCAGCAAGCTCCGCGAGATCCGCAACATGCAGATCAACGTGGAGACCAAGTTCCTGCTCGTGAACCAGCAGTGGTTCGAGCAGATCGGCTTCGACCTCGACATCGTCTTCAACGCCGGCAGCAACCAGGTCACCACGGCCCGGCAGAACGATCCGTCGGTCCGGCCCAGCGACTTCTTCGACTTCACCCAGCGCACGAGCATCGGTCGGCAGATCCAGGGCGCGGGCCCCACCGGCGGCCGGCTCGGGCCGATCACCGGCACCGACCGTACCAACCAGGCCACCGTTCCGCCCGACACGCTCTCGCCCATCGGCACGCTGCAGAACTCCCTCGGGCTCACGCAGAGCTTGTCCGAAGGCGACTTCGCCGCCGGCATCCTCGCCCAGGCCCCGGCCCTTGGCATCGCGGGCCAGTTCCTCGATGACATCCAGGTCGACTTCCTGATCGTCGCGACCCAGGCCGACAAGCGGTCGGTGCGACTGACCGCTCCGCGGCTGACGTTCACCAACGGGCAGACGGCCAACATCTACGTGGCCACCCAGGTCGGGTTCATCTCGCAGCTCCAGCCCATCGTGGGCGACTCGGCCGTCGGCTTCAACCCGACGCCCAACGTGGTCAGCGAAGGCGTGACCATGCTCATCGAGGGCGTGGTGAGCTCCGACCGCCGCTACGTGACGATGAACATCGACTCGGGCATCAGCCGAATCGACGACATCCGGCGTTCGCCGGTCACCGCGATCGCCGGTGGCCAGCTCGTGAACTCCGCCGACACCCAGTCGTTCATCGAACTTCCCCAGGTCACGGTCACCCGCGTCCGCACCACGGCGACGGTCCCGGACGAGGGCACGCTGCTCATCGGTGGTCAGCGGCTCATCACCGAGATCGAGGTCGAGACCGGCGTCCCCGTGCTCAGCAAGATCCCGATCATCAACCGGTTCTTCACCAACCGGCTGGAGACCAAGGAAGAGCAGTCCCTGCTCATCCTGATCAAGCCGACCATCCTCATCCAGACCGAGGAGGAGGAGAAGTCGTTCCCCGGCCTCTCCGACAACGTTCGCACCGGCGTCGGGTTCCGCTGATCCGGACACCCGCCCTCGGTTCGAGCCCGGGGTCGGCACGCTCGGCCGCGGTCCGGGATCCGGATCCGCCGTCCGGGCTGGCACGAGCCCCCAACTTGCCGGCAATTAAGCAAGCCCCCGTCCCCAGGCGGGGGTTTTCTTTTCGAACTTGGGCCGTTCGATGGCCTTTCCCGACGACCCGGGCTCCCGGGAACGTATACCATCTCAGCCCACTCAAGGCCTCTCCGGAGACTGCTCGATGCCCCCCAGCGGCGCTTCCCGACTCCGCGTCAAGCACATGAACGGTGTCACTCAGGTCGAGTTCATCGACCGGAACATCCTCGACGAGGCCAACATCCACCAGATCGGCGAGGAGATCGTCGGGCTCGTGGATGCGGCGCCCTCCCCGAAGGTGCTCATCAGCTTCTCCAACGTCGACCATCTGTCGTCGGCGGCGCTGGGGACGCTCATCAACATCAACAACCGGATCAAGAACCGCAAGGGTCAGTTGCGGCTGGCGAACATCGATCCGCAGATCTACGAGGTGTTCAAGATCACCAAGCTGGACAAGCTGTTCCAGATCCACGAAACCGCCGAGGCGGCCTTGGCCTCGTTCACCTGAGCGCTCGGCGCACCGGCGAACCCGGGATGAGCACTCCCTCAAAGCCCACCGACGCGGCGGTCCTGAGCATCACGAACACTCGTGAGGAAATCGACCGCGCAGAGAGCGGACTGCTCGCCGCATTGGAGCGGCATGGCTATCCGGAAGCGGCGCGGTTCGCCGTGCGACTCGCGCTGGAGGAAGGGCTCGTGAACGCCTTCCGTCACGGTCACAAGTCGCTGCCGCCCAGCACCCCAGTGAAGTTCTCCTATCAGGTCGCCCCCGACACGCTGATCATGGAGATCGAGGATCAGGGCCCCGGTTTCAATCCGGATCAGGTCAAGGACCCGACGCTGGATGAGAATCTCGAACTGCCCAGCGGCCGGGGACTCTTGCTGATGCGGGCGTACATGACCAGCATCGAGTACCTGGGCCGCGGCAACCGCGTGCGCATGGTGTACTCGCCCAAAGCCCAGAGCTGAGAGCTCTCAGAACACTGGTCTTGGTGATAGTGGACTGGCGACTCCCGAATAAAATCCTTCTCTTGTCGATCGCTCGGGAATGAGCGGGCGTATTGTTGTTGAGTCTGAGTCGCAACATCCGGCGATCGGTGCACCACGAATCCTGTTTCATCGCTTTAGACGCATGTTCGCCGCAGAAAGGCCCTGCTTCATGTCCGTAAAGACCCCGATTTATCTCGATCACGCCGCGACCACGCCATGCGACCCGCGTGTGGTGGAGGCGATGCTGCCGTATTTCACGAACGACTTCGGCAATCCGGGAAGCCGCAACCACGTCTTTGGCTGGACAGCCGAGGCGGGCGTGGACAAGGCCCGCGAGCAGGTGGCGGCTCTCCTTGGCGCGAGCGACAAGGAGATCATCTTCACGTCGGGCGCGACCGAGAGCAACAACCTGGCGATCAAGGGCGTTGCGTACATGTACGAGAAGGCCCCGGCCGGCTCCACGGGTCGCGGGCACATCATCACGAGCACGATCGAGCACAAGGCGGTGCTGGATCCGTGCAAGCGCCTGGTGAAGGAAGGGTTCGACGTGACCTTCCTTGAGCCGCCCAAGGACGGCGTGATCACGGCGGCGCAGGTCAAGGCCGCGCTGCGTCCGGACACGATCCTGGTGACCTTGATGTGGGCGAACAACGAGATCGGGACAATCAACGAGATTCCCGAGATCGGCGCGCTCTGCCACGAGAAGGGCATCGTGTTCCACACCGATGCGACGCAGTGGGTGGGCAAGATGCCGACGAATGTCGAGCGCGACAATGTGGACCTGCTGAGCTTCAGCGGGCACAAGATCTACGGTCCCAAGGGCGTGGGCGTGTTGTTTGTTCGGCGGAAGAAGCCGCGCGTTCGGCTGGTGGCTCTGCAGGACGGCGGCGGGCAGGAGCGGAACATGCGCTCGGGCACGCTGAACGTGCCGGGCATTGTCGGGATCGGCAAGGCCTGCGAGATCGCGATGCAGGAGATGGATCGCGACGGGGAGCGGCTGCTGAAGCTCCGAAAGAAGATCGAGCAGGCGGTGACGAGCCGGCTGGACTACTGCCAGGTGAACGGGCACGCCGACAAGCGGCTGCCGCACATCGCGAACATCAGCTTCGGGTTCGTCGAGGGCGAGGGGCTGATGATGGCGATGAAGGACGTGTGCGTGAGCTCGGGGAGCGCGTGCACGAGCGCGTCGCTGGAGCCGAGCTATGTGCTCAAGGGCCTGGGCGTTGGCGACGAGCTGGCGCACAGCTCGCTGCGGCTGAGCATGGGCAAGAGCACGACCGAGGCCGAGGTGGACTACGCGATCGAGCGGATCGTGACGGCGGTGAACAAGCTCCGCCTGCTGAGCCCGCTGTACGACATGCACAAGGAAGGGATCGATCTGAGCAAGATCGAGTGGGCCCACCACTAGCAAAGGGCAGGCACTGATCACTCGGCGCCGGGCACGAGTGGGAGCCAGAAGAGACGGTGTGCCCGGGTTTTGGAAAGACTTTTCGCTCGTGCCGAGGGCCAAGTGCCCGGAGCCGGGCTTGTCAGGAGCGACCATGGCATACGGACCCAAGATCATCGACCACTACGAGAATCCCCGCAACGTCGGGAACTTCGGCACGCAGGCCGAGACCAAGAGCCGCAAGGACATCGGCGTCGGGCTGGTGGGCGCGCCCGAGTGCGGCGACGTG
>DHLW01000127.1:0-139 GCA_002405485.1 Phycisphaerales bacterium UBA4658 | reverse complement strand
GAGTGCGGCGACGTGATGCAGCTCCAGATCCGCGTGGATGAAGCCACGGGCAAGATCGCCGACGCGAAGTTCAAGTGCTTCGGGTGCGGCTCCGCGATCGCCTCCAGCTCGCTCGCGACCGAGTGGCTCAAGGGCAAGA
>DHLW01000047.1 GCA_002405485.1 Phycisphaerales bacterium UBA4658 | reverse complement strand
ACCGACCCCTACGCCCTGGCGACCGAGGAGAACTTCTCCGAGATCACCGGCCCGGCCTTCACCAGCTCCGCCCTGCTCCCGGATGAGGCCCATCCCGGCGCGCTCACGGTGGTGCGCGTGATCGTCGGCAACTCCGGCGACGCACCGGCCCACAACGTGAACGTGACCCTCTCACTCCCCGCCGGGTGGACCTTCGCCTCCGGAGTCACCGCCACCCAGACCATCCCGGTCATCGACGATGGCGGGTTCCTCCCCATCGGCATCGCCGAGTGGACGGTGAACATCCCCTGCTCCGCCGCCGGTTCTCCGACGCTCAACTGGACCATCTCCAGCTCCAGCTACGGCATGAACTTCTCCGGCAACGGCAGCGAGACCATCGCCATCGTCTCCCCTGTCGCGCTCGCCGAGAACGTCTCGCAGACCTTCAACGAAGTCGGGAAGGTCTTCTCCTTCGCGGTGACCAGCAACGAGTTCTCCTTCGTTGCCATCAATCCACGCACCGCCGACCTCGACATGCGCGGCTCGGTCCTGGCCTGCCCGACGGCGACATGGGCTGGGAGCACCTTCGGCGGCACCACACGCGACTTCCTGGTCGTGAACGGGTACTCCGCAGCGTCCGGCACAAACTACGCCCACGTCTTCCGCTTCTCCGGCGATGTGCCCACCTACGACGTCGAGTTCGATCGCGGCTTTGACATCACCATCGCCTCCAGCCCGATCAACAACACCTGGGAGTCCACCGAGGTCGTCGAGCCCTACGAGGTCAACCTGATCAGCGGCCGACGCTACAAGATCAACGCCGTCGTCTCCACCGGCACCGTCGACCCGAGTCTCCACCTGTTCGACCCCGGCACCGGGTACCAGGGCCGCGGCACCGCCGAGGCCACCCGCAACCTCGGCGGCCCGGGCGCGTCCGAGTTCCTGTACTTCACCCCGACCGTCACCGGCGTCCACGCCATCGCCCTCATCAGCGAGAACGGCGGAACCGGAACCACCGCCTTCAGCGTCCGCTGCGGGGCCGACTACAACGGCACCGGCGGCATCACCGTCGCCGACATCTTCGACTTCCTGAACGACTGGTTCGCCAGTTCCCTCCAGGCCGACTTCAACGGCAATGGAACCCCCGACGTCGCCGACATCTTCGACTTCCTCAACGCCTGGTTCGCCGGCTGCTGAGTCACACGCACCACCACCTCGTCCATCGCCGCTTCGGCGGCGGGGCGCGCGCTCCGGATCCCAGATGGGTCCGGAGCGTTTTTCATTCCCGCTTTGCATACCCTGCCCGCCCATGGCCCATGACGCCCGCCGACGCACCCTCGCCCGCGACTCCGCCACCGTTTCCGGCGTCGGGCTGTTCTCGGCCAAGCCCGCCACCCTCACCTTCCGCCCCGCCCCGATCGACGCCGGTCTGGTGTTCCGACGCGTCGACCTGCCCGCGACCCCGCGCATGCCCGTCCGGGCCGATCACGTGCTCCCGCAGGACCGTCGAACCGTCCTCGTCGCCACCCCGGGCGACGCCAAAGGCCCCGGCGTGCAGACCGTCGAACACGTCCTCTCCGCCCTCGCGGCGCTCCGAATCACCGATGTCTTCATCGACGTGCATGGCCCCGAAGCCCCGATCGACGACGGCTCGGCCCTGGCCTTTGTCCGTGCGCTCCTGGGCGCGGGCTTCCGAGACCTGGGTGAGCCAGTCCGCCCGCTGGTCATCGCCGAGCCGATCACCCTTGACTTCGCCGGATCGCGCGTCGTCGCCGAGCCCCTCGATCGGCCCGCGACGGAGTACGTCTACACCCTGGAATATCCCCCCGGCGGGCCAATACCCACCCAGTCGGCGTCCATCGAGATCCCCCTGGCTCTCCGTGCGGGGGCCGAGTCCGACTACGTCCAGGCCATCGCGCCCGCTCGGACATTTTCCACAGTGCAGGAGGCCCAGGCCGCCAGGCAACTGGGGCTCTTCGCCCATCTCACCCCGAAGGACATGCTCGTCATCGGCCCCGATGGCCCCATCGAGAACTCCTATCGTTTCCCGAACGAGCCCGCTCGCCACAAGCTGCTCGATCTCATCGGGGATCTGGCCCTGGCTGGTGTTCCCATTCAGGGGCGGATCGTGGCGACCCGAACCGGGCACGCTCAGAACCAGGCCCTGGCTTCCCGGCTTGCCGGTGCCAGCCGCGGGGCGGGTTGATTGATCGTTCCAAGCCGGTGTTCCGGCATCGGCGGGCGACCGGGATGCGAACCCTCTGGAGAAGAAATTCCGTTGGCCAAGTCGTGGGGTATGACCGATGCTGTGGATCATCGGTACACAGAGTCTCCGGATTCGTGCTCAAGGCCGAGCAGCTCTCATGCGCCAGACCGACCGCCCAGCCCCGATTTCCCGCAGCGTCTCCGGCTCCAAGCCGGGGGCGGCCGGGTTCACGCTGGTGGAGATGATCCTGGTGATCGCGATCATCGGGATCCTGGTCTCGATCACGATTCCCGCGCTCGGCTCGTCCCGCGAGACCTCGCGTCGGCTGAAGTGCCTGACGAACCTGAAGGGGCTCGGCGTGGGGTTCGCGGCGTACATGAACGACTCCAAGGAACTCCTGCCCCGCGTCCGGCCGCTCCACGATCCGAACTCCGGCAACACCAACGACTCTTCGCTCCTGGACGTCATGGCCCAGTATCTCTCGGTGCCCAGCCCGCGCCGCAGCGATGAGAACAACCCGAACTCGCCGTTCATCTCCAGCGAGGTGTTCATCTGCCCATCCGATCGCGTCGGCCGCGACGCGGCGACGAACTTCGAGCCGCTGTGGCGGACCAACGGCACCAGCTACGAGTATCTCGCCGGCTATGCGATGGTCCTCTGCGAACAGCTCACCGTTCCGGATCCGCAGTCGGCCGTCAGCAAAACCTACGCAGAGCCCAGATGGCGCGACCTGCCCGTCCTGCTGGACAACGACGACTGGCACCCCGGTCGAAAGAACGGCGCGCCGCGCAACGCGCTGTACTACGGCGACTGGCGAGCCGACTGGGCCGGGTCGATCGTTCAGTTCGACTCTCAGGACCCGCGCTTGCGGGACCTCATCTGCACGATGGTCGTGCGCTACGGCGGGCGCTCGTTCCCCGGTTGCAACTAGGAGGAGAGACCCCCCGCATGAGCACCGCGTCGCCAAGCCCTTCGCCCGTCGGTGGTTCCCTGCTCGATGGCCTCGCGCCCGAGAGGGCCGGTGCGGCCCCGGAGCCGTCCCCGCGCCGTCGGCAGCTTCCAAGGTGGCTTGCTCGACTTGCGTCGGCGTGGCGGGCCCCGTGGCTCCGATTCGGCTCTTCCGCCGCGATCCTGCTGGCGATCCTCGTCGGGCTGTACCTCTGGCTGCGCCCGGTGCCTCAGCCCGACTTCGAGGATGATCCCATCGACGATCTTCTGAACTACACGCTCCTCACCGACGAGTTCAACAACCTGCCGGTGGATGAGCGCCTGGAGTTGCTGCGCGAGCTCATCGATCGGCTCAAGACCATGTCCGGCGACGACTCGGCGATGATGGCCGCCTTCGCCGCCAGCATCGACACCGACAAGCTGCGCAAGCAGATCGAGGAGAACGCATCCCGGCTGGCCCTGGACGTGTGGGACAAGTTCGCCCTCGACTATCAACAGGTCCCCCCGGACGCACGCGGGGCCTATTTGGACGACGTCTTCCTGGACATGTCCCGCCTCATGGAGACCGTCGCCGGCGTGCAGAGCGACAAAACCGACGAGCAGCGGCTGAAGGAAGCACGCGACCAGGCCAGGCGAGATCAGGACCGGCTCGAGTCCGGCCGAGGGCCCACCGCCGGTCAGCTCGCCCGCATGGCCGACTTCATGCGCAATCGCGTCGGGTCCCGTGCCGCCCCCCAGCAGCAGGCCCGCGGCATGCAGCTCATGCGCGACATGACCCGCCACCTCCGCGGGCAGGACCCCGCCACGGGTCGATGACCGCGCGGGCACGCAGGCCGATCACCGCCACTGCTCGACGCTCACTGACTCGATCGTGAAAAGCTTCTCAGGTGCCTGTGGAATCAGGCGCCGCGCGTCCGCCGCCAATCCGTCCATCGATCCTTCGTGCAGCACGCTCAGAAGCTCGGGCGTCGGTGTGTACCTGAGCGCCTCCAGTGGCCGTTTCTGGGCATCGAACGCGACAAAGAAGATCGTGGTGGGCTTCTCCCCATGCGATGGCGCGGGGTCGCCGCGCTCCAGGCCGGGTGAGTGCACGAATCGCACCTCCGATTCGCCGAGCTCCGCGCCGGCCCGCAGGCCGTCCATCACGCACGTGTACGGCGTCCGCTGTCGATCCGGATCCACCGAGTGCTCCGCCACGATCGATGCGTCCGGATGTCGTGCCCGAAGTCGAGCCGCGGCATCGCGACCCGCGATCGCGCCGGAGATCGCCCACGGCCCGAGCCCCCCGTGCATGATCGCCGCGCGCCTGGCCCAGGGCGGAAGATCGTCCCATGCGCGGGGATCGCGATGGTCCACGCTCGCAGTTCTTGCAGGGGCTGCGGAAGGTTGCGCCGGTGGCTGCTCGGAAGCGGGCGGCTCGGCGCGAGAGGTCGCCTCCGGGCACGCACGCTCCTCGCATCCCGAGCACGCGAGCAGCATCGCAGTCGCCGCGGAGACGATCAGAGATCGGCGGGGAAGTGATATTGGTGCGGACACGTCACGGGCTCCTCACATCGGGGAATCGATTGCCGATGAGGTGCGCGACCACGCCCTCTTGACCGGCGTTCACGAGCCAGAATCGACGCAGCGCCGGGCCGCGACCGGGGTTCGAATTGAACTTGGAAGACTCGGGATTCGGCCCCATGGACCAAATCGCGTACCGAATCGGAGAGGTCTCCGGATTGACGTGGTACCTGCCCGGCTCGTCCAGAACCGTCGGATACCGATCGGGCACGTACAACTTGGATCCCTGGTCGCCAACGAACACCGACACCTCGTTCATGACGACCGGTCCAGGCGCCCGATAGCGGAAGTACCCACCGGTGAACGCATCGCCCATGGCCACGCGCACCACGCCGCCCTCTTCAACGCTGGGGAGATAGCCGCCCTCGGCAAGCTCCGGAGGGGGTTCGTATGCCCTGCGGAAGGAGCATCCGCTCCGCGTTGGCGGAAGGGCGTTCCGCTGATCGTTGCCGTATACCGACAACGACAGCTCGATCTGTGCGAGCTGCGCATGCGTTGCGACCAGCCGAGCCGACTGCCGGGCCTGTCGGAGCGCCGGCATCACCAGCGAGACCAGCACGGCGACAATCGCTATGACCACAAGCAGTTCGACAAGCGTGAACGCGGGCCGAACGGACGCGCCCGAGGCCGGGCCTTCAGGCCGTTCGCGCTGAGGGGGGCGCATCAGGGGCATCCAGTAAACCAGAGGTTCAGGAAGGTGAAGATGTCCTGCACGTCGACACCGATGACTCCGTCGACGTCCGCTCTGGGATCTCCTGCAAACCACGCGTTGAGATACCCGAAGATGTCCTGGACGTCAACCGCAGGCGAGCCGTCAAAGTTCGCCGCGCAGGCCAGTGTGAAGTCGCTCGGCCGAATCACGATCAAACGATACCCGTTGGTGCCGCCGATCGGAGACGGAGACGCCTCCTGATCTATGATGCCGACGATGTCGAGCATGCCCGTTGGCGCGGGGGTCGAGTTGAACGCCGGGTCCGTCCCGAGCACGACGGGAAGCGTCCGAGTGCCGTCGCCGACCGTGACCACTCCCTGAGCCTGCCAGCCGGTTCCGCTGGTCAGGGTGACGTTCCGGAGCTTGACACGCTGGGATTGGTATCGCTCGCCGCCGGTGGCGCGAGTCGGGTCGAAGATGTCGGCGTTGATCGCGGACTTGATCGTTCCAAGCGCGATCTGCGCGGGCTCAGGAAGCCCGAAACCGGCTTGAATCAGGATCACGTCATAGTTGTTGTTCGGGTTGTTCGAGTGCGCCTCGTTGATGTTGAACTTCCCCGAGAAGTGCAGGCCCACGCGCGCTCGCACCTCGACCAGGTCGCCCGCCTGGAAGACGTGGCCCGTCAACGGATCCCGAGAGAGTCGATCCACCTCGGCGAGCCACTCGGCGTTCGTGTAGCTGAAGCTGTCATCCTGATTCACAGGGTGGTTGCCCAGGCATTGCGCCAGAAACAGAGCCGTCCCACCGACGTCGGTCGGATCGACCGACTGCACGTAGGGCTGCTGTCGGCCGCCGAATGCGAACGCGGTGCTGGGCCAACGCACCGGGATGAAGTTCGGCGCATCGCTGAACACGCTCCCCGGCTCGCACAGCAGCACGCCGCGCACCCGAAGGGGAAAGCCGCCTGTGTACGCCGGCGCTCCCTGTGCGGTCACCGCCTGCAGGTCGCTGTGCCGCGTCACCGGCAACTGATCCCAGGCAACCTGCGCCCCGCATGTGGACGTGACCGCACTGACGAACGTCGCACAAACCAATCGTGTCCCGTACGAATGCCGACTCATGTGGTGTACTCCTCAGCGGGTGTACGACATCCTCTCCGGGTCGGATGTTCTCGGACACGTGCGCACGCGAAGTTCATGCAATCTTGTCACCCGTGCGGCGTTGAGCATGGGTCAGGTCCGAGCCGATGGACGTGTAGAGTCCGTCGTCTCGGGATCGGCATCACCTTCGGGAGTCTGCCATGTTCGTCACGCGTTCCGTTGTTCTCCTTGTTCTCGCCGCCGGGACGGTTGCCGGCATGACCTCCGCCGCCCTTGCCGATGAACCCCCGCTCAAGGGCCCAAGCGTCAAGGAGCGGAACGTCCCCGGCGTCGATGGACGCTTCGGCGAGGGTCAGAGCGAGTCCGCCCGCCGGGCCGGCTCCGATCGCCTGCCCCCGCGCGCCTTCCGCGACGCACTGGACACCGTTCTCAGCCCCGACGCTCCCGCCGACATCCGCGCCAGCGACAGCCAGCGCGAGGCCATCGAGGCCATGATCAGTGACTTCGAGCAGCAGTCGCGGGCATACATGCAGCAGCACCGTGACAAGCTCCAGGCCCTGCGCGCCAAGGCCGGGGAGTTCAACCGTCCCAAGAAGCCCGGGCAGCCCGCCGCAGATGGCCAATCCGCCGGCGGCGACGCCATCGCCGCCCGGGAAGAGCTCCGCGCCATCATGGCCGGGGCCCCGAAGATCGACGATCTCCAGACCAAGGTTTGGGCCGAGCTCTCCCCCGCGCAGCAGAAGGCCGTCGACGCCAAGCTGCAGGTCCATCGCGAAAAGGCGTCTGAGATGCGGCAGGAGCAGTACGTCAAGCAGCGGCTTGGCCGGAAGAACCCCGACGGCGGCGACGCCGCCAGGCCCGGGGCCCAGGGCTCCGGCGGGCCCGCCGAACGCATCACCCCCGAGCGACGCGAGCGGTTCATGCGGTTGCTTGCCCGTCTCTCCCCCGAGCAGCAGGACGAGCTCATGCGGCGGATCGAAGCCCGGCTCGCGGAGTCCGGCGGCGACGGCGGCGCGGACAACGCGACCGACGAGCCGCCGCGCCGCCGCCCGGCCCGCGGGCGTACCGGCAAGCCGGCGGAAGGTCCTGGCGCCCCGCCTGCGGACGCCGACCCAATGCAGCCGCAGAACCCGTGAATTTCCCGCTGCGAGAACGCGATCGACCGCCATCGATCCTGACAGGCCGGGCGACCCCCGGCCTGTTGCGTTTCATGATGACCCAACCACAAGGGCATGGGAAAACGGCTTCACAATCCAGCCGATTCGTCGTCCCATAACCGGCGGGTGTCAAGCTGGGATGCGGCCGGTCGTGTGCGGAGGGAAACCCAAGTGCTTGTGGTGTCGTAGATAAAGATGAACAAGCCAAGTCCGATGCGTAGGATTGTTCGAGTTTTCGTTCTGAGCGATGTGGTTCGTTCGTAGGTGGGGTGAGCTTCCGGCATGCGCTGCGTTTTCAAGGGTCGAGCCCTTCGCACGCCGATAGCTTGAGTACTTCCCTCTGATCTCTCTCTCCTCCAGCGGGGCGCTGTCTTACGATGGCGCCCTGCTTGTTTTTTTTGGAGTTCCAGCTCCGGGGTCCGTCCTGATGCCGAGTTCCACCGTCGCACATGATCCCGCGTCCTCCGCCAGGCACCCCCGCGTGGTTGTGGTCACTGGCGGCGCTGGGTTCATTGGGTCGCACGTGTGCGAGGCCCTCCTGGCGAGGGGAACTCGTGTCGTCGTCCTGGACAACTTCGATCCCTATTACGACCCGGCGGCCAAGCGTGCCAACATCGCCGAAGTCGCGGCCTCGCCCCACGCGAAGGCCGCGGGCTTTGAGCTTGTCGAGGGCGACATCTGCGACGGCGCGCTCGTTCGTGCCACGTTCGAGCGGGTGCGGCCGGAGTCGGTCATCCATCTGGCCGCCAAGGCCGGGGTGAGGCCCAGCATCGCCGACCCCGCCGGGTACTCGCGTGTGAACGTCCTGGGCACGAGCGTGCTGCTCGAGGAATCGCGCCGGGTCCAAGCCTCGCGATTCGTCATGGCCTCCAGCTCGAGCGTGTATGGCAACGCGCCGGTCGCGCCGTTCCACGAGGAACTCGATGTCTCGGAGCCCATCAGCCCCTACGCCGCCACCAAGCGGGCCTGCGAACTCATCGGCTACACGCATTGGACGCTGACGCGGATGCCCACGGCGTGCCTTCGGTTCTTCACGGTTTACGGCCCCCGGCAGCGGCCCGATCTGGCCATCACGCTGTTCATGCGCCGCATCGCCAGGGGTGAGCCCATCGAGCTCTTTGGCGCCGGCTCGACCTCACGCGATTACACGTTCGTGGGCGACATCGTGGCCGGTGTGCTGGCGGCCCATGACCGCATCGACGCCCATGGGTATCGCGTCTGGAACCTCGGCAACTCCGCACCCGTGACGTTGTCGGACATGGTCCAGGCCATCGCCAGGACCGTGGGCCGACCGGCCAACACCGTCTCCCGGCCGGCACAGCCGGGGGACGTCGAGCGGACGTTCGCCGATCTCACGCGGGCACGCCGGGAGCTGGGATTCGATCCCAAGACCCCGTTCGATGACGGACTGGCCCGGCATTGGGCCTGGCTGCGCCCGAGAGTCTGATCGAGCCGATGAAGCCGATGTTCTGCGTCAGAAGGAGCGCGTGTGCGGACGGAGTCCTCGAACACATCCGGGGCGTGGTCGGCGGTCCGAACGGCGGGCCGCGTCGCCGCGTTGGCGCTTGCCGCGACCTGCCTGCTGGCAAGCAGCAGTTGGATCGTCTCCGGGGAGTGGTACGAGGTTGATCTGCTGGCGAATCTCGGCGCCCAGGTGCTGCTCGTGTGCGTGGTTTCGGCGCTGGTGCTGGCGGCGTTCCGCCGGTGGGCGGCGCTGGCGATCGTGCTGGCGGCGTGCGGCATGCAGGCCTGGCCGCTGCTTGGCGCCCGGGCGGCGCTGTGGCCCAGGAACGCCGGACTCAGCCCCGCCACCGGCAGCGAGCAAGATCCGGACGTGGTTCGGATGCTGCATTACAACGACAGTTGCCTGAGCGACAAGCGTCTGGTCTATGACCTCATGGAGCGGTCCGGGGCCGACGTGCTGTCGATCCTCTGCCCGCCGGTGAGCATGCAGGCCGAGGTGAACTACGGGCCCGGGCTCGAGGACATCTATCCGGGCAAGCTCACCCGGGAGTGGGGCCCTGGTCCGGACCAGATCCTGACCGAGATCACCGCGTGCATCCTGGTTTCGCGCTGGCCCATGGATCGGGCCGACACGTCGATGGCCGGCCCGCTTGGAGCGCAGATTCTGGCGGGGATCGTCCGTCGGCCGGATGGGCCGTTCGCGGTGGTCTGCGTGCATCCCCGCTCGCCGCGCACCCCGGAACGCTGGCGCGAGGGCAACCTGCTCGTGGAAGCCACCGCGAGCGTCGTGAACGCGCTCCGAGACCGGGGTTTGCCCGTGGTGGTGCTCACGGATCTGAACGCCACACCGACGGGCTGGCGGAGCCGATGGCTGTGCGGCGCGACGGGCCTTCGGCATACCAAGCCGCTGTTGCAGGCCGAGGGCACGTTCCCGCGGTTTGTGCCGCTGAACATCCGAACCAACCGCAAGAGCGGGGTGGAGGCGTGGTGGCCCCTGACGATCGTGATCGATGACGCGCTGGTGAGCCCCGAAATAGGGGTGGTGTCGTGGAAGACCTCACGGCATTTGGCCTCTGAGCACAAGCCGGTGCATGTGGCCGTGCGGATTCCACGGGTTGGAACTTCTGGGGCGAACAGAACCGACCGATAAGCGTACTGGCGTTCTGCCGCCAATGGGCGAGCGACCGGCCGATCGGGCCTCTCGGGAGTCAAGAAGGAGCCGGGATCATGTTGACACTCGCCGCCGGCGAGCACCTGTACGGGTTTGAAGGCACGCAGGCGCAGACCATTTTCATGGCTGGCTTTGGCGGGCTGGTGGTGGTCGCCGCGCTGTTGCTGCGGGTGAACCTCCGGTTCTGGCTGTTGGCGGGGGTGCTGATGGCCTCTGCGCTCACGGCGGCGGTGGACGAGACCAAGACCGGGTACGTGCAGACGTGGATGGTGGGGATCCAGTTGAGGCGGGCGGAGTTTCACCTGGCGTTCGGGATCGTGCTGTCAGTGCTGATGCTGTTCCAGCGTGGACTGTCGGTCTCGATGTTCACGTTTCAGGGGGTGATGGTGCTGCTGATGGGGATGTACGCGGGGCTGCTGCAGTTCGTGCACAAAGACAACCCGATGGACGCGGTGCAGACGGTGCTGTTCTATCTGGCGACGGTGCCGTGCCTGCTGGTGATCGTGCCACAGCTTGCCAAGGACAGCGACGGCGTGTTCAAGCTGATCCGGACGATCATGTGGGTGTCGGTGCTGTGGACGTTCTGCTGCTCGGTGCAGTACGTGCTGGATCCGCGGAAGCTCGTGAATCTGCAGGGGCGATTCTGGGGGATGCTGGCCAACGCGCAGCAGGCGGCGGTGCTGTGCGCCCCGTTTGCGGTGTGCGCGATCTGGCTGCTGCTGAACGATCCGAAGAAGCGGAACAAGATTCTGTGGATCGCACTGATCGCGATCAACCTTCTGTTCCTGGCGTGGACGGGGTCGCGCACCGGCGCGCTCATGTTCGTGGTCGGGGTGACGTTCGTGCTGTATGCGCGGATCGGGCAGGCGGTCCTGCTGCTGCCGGCCGCGGCGCTGATGCTCTGGGGCCTGTTCACGCTCGCCGTGGAGCTCAAGATCTATGAGAACCTGGAGCGGCTCGTCTCGACGGAGAACACGCGGACGGCGGCGTGGGCGAGCATGTGGAACAACGCCCTGCAGAGCCCGCTGCTGGGCGTGGGGTTCGACGACGCCGGCGGGAGCGAGAACAGCTATCTGCTGGGGTTTGCGTCCTACGGCATCGTGTACTTCCTCATGACGCTGGCGCTGCTGCTGGGCAGCATGTTCATCTGCTGGCGCGTGCTGCTTGGGCGCCGATTCGTCGGGAGGGTCGACCGGGGGATCATCGACCTGTTCATCGGCTGCAACGCGATGTACTTCGCGGGGTCGTTCTTCGAGGGGTACATGCTCGGCCGATCCAACTGCAGCCAGGTGCTGCTGCTGTTCATCGCCGGGATTCTGCCGTACATCGATCGCCAGATCGCCATCGGGCGCGAGGAGCGGGCGCACCGCGTCGCGGAGGAGTTCGGGGACATCGAATACGACGGGTCGTATGGCGAGGACCACCAGGACGCCGAGCCGACGGCGAGGTGATCAGGGCCGTTCCGCGAGCATCGTCGCGAGCTTCTCGCGTCGCGATCGCCAGATCTCGTCCCCCAGCCCGCTGCACATGAATCGTGCCAGCCGAAGGTCGGCGTCGGCCTCCACGTTGGTGCGCCAGATGAGCCGAGGCGTGTCCGGAGCGGCGCGGACCAGCCCCGGGCAGGGCGTGAAGCAGTACGGGTGCCGCGCGCGGATGACGCGATACGCGCTCGGCGAGATGGCGTCCCACGCGAATGTCCACGCGAAGGCGTCGACGCGCCGGCGGATCCACTGTTCGATCTGATCCGCGCTGCGCAGGATCTGCTCGTCGAGCTCAGAGTCGGGAACCAGCGAGAGGCGGGCGTGGGTGCGCGTGTGGTTGCCGATGGTGTGCCCTCGGTCGACGAGCTCGCGCATGTGATCGGGGGACATCGGGAGCTCGCCGTCAGTGGACCGTCCCTGGATGTTGGACTTGAAGAACGCCCGGGCTGCCGAGCCCTCCAGTGCGCTGTACGCGGGCACGACGAAGAACACGCCGCGCGTGCCGAACTCTTCCAGAACGCGGGCGCCATGCTCGAAGTTGCTCAGCATGCCGTCGTCGAAGGTGAAGAGCATCCCGGGGCGCTTGAGCGTGAAGGACGGGTCCTGGCAGAGTGTCTGGAAGGTGTCGAAGCCGATGAGCTCGAAGTGGCGACTGGCCCAGTCGAGCTGTCTTCTGAAGGCGTCGACGGCGGAGGCGTCGGTGCCGTGCGCGAGCGCCACGCGGACGCATCGTCCGGGCGCGGGCCCGCGGGAAAGCCGCGACCGGGCGCGGGCGTCGGCGCCGGTGAGCACCGAGGCGTCGATGACCAATCTGCGTGCCAGCGAGCGCAGCGACATGCCACCTCCAGTTCGTGCCGACTACTCGGCGTCTCCGGGGACAAGGTACCACGATCGCGTCGGCGCGAGCCCGGCCTTGTCGATGCACCAGGTAGTCGGCTGCGGGAACGCGCGGCGCACGAAGCCCGAGCCCAGCAGCGACTGGTGCGCCTGGGCAGACAGGGAGCGCAGGACCACGGCGTCGCAGGCGCCCGCGGCCCGGCGTGCAAGGGCCCCGGCCAGTGCGGGGTGTTCGTCGGGTGCGATGTTCCCCCACAGATCCAGCACGCTCAGCGTGCGCACCTGGGCGCGATACCCGCGGGTGGCCACGGTCGTGACCGCCAGAGCCCGCCTGCCCGAGGGCATGGTGCAGGCCAGGACCTCCCGCGTGTCCGCCTGCGGGCCACTGAAGTACCGCCAGTGCAGGTACGCCCGATCACGCACGGCGGAGATGACGTCCTCGGGCCCGACACGCTCGAACGCCGCCGCCTGATCGGCAGAGGTCAGTCGGTCGATCGTGACCCCCGCGCCCGCCCGCCGAGCCGAACGAAGGCCGGAGGGCATGAGCGTCGCGGCGAGCCCGGATCCCCTTGCCAGAGGGCGGCTGCGGAGCTTGCGATGCACGGCCTCTTCCAGGAGTGGCCCCAGACGGAGAGCGCCGACGAGCTCGTGGTCGCTCTCGGAGATCGGGTACCCGCCGAACTTGATCCACAGCGGAGAGCTCTGAGCGCCCGCGGTGGTCGCAAACAGCGGATAGGACCTGCCGAGCTTGAGGTATCGAAGGAAGAGCCCGAGGCCGGCTCCGCGATACGCGACGTTCACGAACCACTTGGCGGACATGAGAGCCACGGCGGACCAGTCCTGGCAGCGCACCCGCATGGGGACACAGACCATGGCCCCGACGACGGCTCGATCCTCGCTTCGCAGGAGCCACCCCCAGGGCACGCCGGCGATGTTCGAAGGGTTGTCGGCGAGCACCCATCGAAGATGTTCTTCGAGCGCTCGGGAGAGTGCGGCGTCGGGCGGCGGAGCGCCGGTGGCCTCTGTGTGAATGCATGCGGCGACGGCGCCGACGTCCTCTGGACGGATCTCCTCGATGCTGGCGCTTGGTGCGGTGTCGCTCATGGCCGGGATGCGGGAGGGATCGGGCCAGCCGGCGTCAGCTCGTGATCCCGCCGTCGACGACGAGCGTCTGTCCGGTGATGAACCCGGCCTTGTCGGATGCGAGGAAGGCGACGAGCGATGAGACGTCCTCGACCTCGCCCAGGCGTCCCATGGGCGTGCGTCGGACGATCTGGTTCATGTTGTTCTCATCGAGTCCGTGGGTCATCTCGGTGCGGAGGTAGCCCGGCGCGACGGAGTTCACGGTGATGTTGCGGACTCCGACCTCGCGAGCGAGGGCGCGGGTGAAGCCGTCGAGGCCCGCCTTGGCCGCGCCATAGACCGAGAGCCCGCGATATCCGCGGAGGCCGACGACGCTGGAGATGTTGATGACTCGGCCCCAGTTGTCCAGCAGCATGGGGCGGATGACGCGCTTGGTGAGGAAGATGACGCTCTTGAGATCGAGCTCGATGAGCTTGTCGACGTCGTCGTCCTTGAGGATCGGGAGCAGCGCGTCGATGGCCATGCCCGCGTTGTTCACGAGCACCTGGACGTTGCCCCACTTCTCGGTGATCTCGCCGAGCAGCTTCTTGCATCCCTCGCGATCGGTGGCGTCGACCTCGCCGAAGTGGAATCGATCGCGGACGCGCGGATCGCTCTTCCAGGCGTCGACGCGGTCGGTGGAGCGCCTGCTGAAGGTGGCGACTCGGTCGCCCTGGGCGAGGAACTCATCCACGAGCGCGGCGCCGAGTCCGCGGCTGCCGCCGCTCACGAGGACCACGCGAGAACTGGTGTTGCCGCCGATGCTCATTGCCCCCTCCGGATCACTTTGCGATTGGCCATGTCGAGCGACTCCACGAAGCGGATGATACGGGGTTGTGCGTGCCGCGCCAGCGATTCGCAGGCGGCGCGGATGTTCTCTTCCAGCCGGGCGCGATCCGCGCCGGGCTCGGGCAGCACGTCGACGGCGACGATCTGTCCGGTGATCGGGTTCTTCTTGCCGTAGCAGTAGGCCGCGACCACCCCGGGGACCTTCACAACGACTTCCTCGATCGGCAGGGGATGGACCTTGACGCCGCCGACGTTGATAGTCTCGCTCTTGCGTCCGACGAAGTAGACGCGGTCGCCGCGCAGCTCGACGAGGTCGCCCGTGGCCCGCCAGACGGGCCCGGTCGACTCCGGCTCGCCGTAGTACCCGAGCATGCCGTGGGTCGACAGGATGTGCAGCTCGCCGTCGACGATGCGGATCTGCGGGCCGGCGTCGTCCTTCTTCTCAAGGAGCGAGGCGGGGAGCCCGTTGCTCATGTCGCGCACGCTGAACGCCGAGCCGATCTCGGTGGTCGCGAAGATCTGCGAGACCTTGGCGGCGGGGAATCGCTCTCGGAGCAGCTCCAGCAGATCCTGCGGGACGGCCTCGCCGCCCAGCGTGATCTGCTTCAGGGGGAGCGTCCTGCAGACGCTCTCGGGCATCTGCGCCGCGAGAAAACGGAAGAACGTCGGCGTGCCGCTGACATACTCCACGCGATGCTCGATCAGCGCCCGCTGCGCCTGCTCGACCTCCGGCCCCGCGGGGATCACGAGCGTGGCGCGGTTGGCCAGCACGTGCACCAGCATCTGCAGCCCCGCGAAGTGGTTCAGGTGATACGCCAGCAGCCAGCGCGACCCGGCCAGGTCGCCCTTGGTCTTGGCCTGAGCCGCGAGATTGGCCCACGTGTACCGCGCGCCCTTGGGCAGCCCGGTGGTCCCGGTGGTGAGCACCAGCAGCCGCGGGTCGGCGTGCGGCTCGCCAAGTTGAGACACCCCCGCGGACTGAGCAAACAGGTCGTCGATGTCCAGGACCGAGACGCCGTCGAAGGTCATCGGGGCGTCGGCGGCGAGGTGGGTGAAATCAAAGCGCTTGAGCACGTCTTGCAGTTCGCTCTGCCCGTAGTGCCGGTTGATGACGCAGACCTCGCATCCCGAGAGGGCGCAGCCGATCATGAGCATGACGAGTCTGGGGGAGTCCAGGGCGTGACAAGCAAGCCGTGTGATTCCTCGTGCTTTCAGGAGCGCGCCCACCCGAAGCGCGTGCCGGGCCGCGTCGGCATAGCTCGTCGCTCCCGCCGCGCCGAGCAGAAAGACCGCGTCCGGGGCCTCCCGAGCGGCCCGGAGCAGGGCGGGGCCGGTCATTTTCTGTCCGCCGAGGGGTGTGCCGACGCGTCGTAGTACCCGACGATGTCCCCGATCGTCTGCGGCACCTTGCCGTCGGAGTAGGGATCCTTCCCGAACTCCATCTCCAGCAGCGTCGAGAGTTCCGCGGCCGCCAGCGAGTCAAACCCAAGCCCGCCCGCATACAGCGGGGTCTTGGAGTTCATCGCGTCCGCGGAGCGCTTCTGCCGGGCAAGCAGGCCTTGGACCACCTTGACGACTCGTTGCTCCGTGCTCATTCGGCGACCTTCTTCCCTTGAACAAAAGCGGGTGATGTCCTGCGGCGAGCCATCTCGGCGCTGATCCACCGCGCGGGAGCGATGATATCCCGACGCCCGTCTCCTCCCCCCGAAGGACGGCAATCCCTGTATCGGCTGTTCATGGGCCGGTGTTGGGGGCGGGTCAGGGGTGTGGGCTTCAGCGCGCCAGCGGGATCGTCCGATAGTGTCCGGGCGTGGGCGGCCTATGGTCCGAATCCGCGTCCAACCAGGTTCAGACGGCCCGCGATCCGATGAGCGACACGTCCGCAACTTCAGCCAAGTCCGGTCCGATCGATGATCCGCGCCCGGTCTATGCCGTGATCACCGGGCACATGCCCCCGTATCGCGTGCACTTTCAAAGGCGGATTGCCAAAGAGATTCCCGAGCTGCGGCTGGCGACGCTGGTGACCAAGTACCGCACCAACCAATGGGTCAATCCGTGTGACCCTGGCAGCAACGCGGTCATGCTCGATCCCGATCCGCCACCCGAGGGCGGGCGCACCGGGTTGGCGCTGCTCCGGCACGAGCTGTTGATCGCGAGGAGGGTGTGGCGATGGCTGGAGGGGCACCGCCCCGTCGCCGTGTTCTGCAGCGGATACGACGAGCTGCCCAACATCTACGGCATGCGATGGGCCCGACGCCGGGGTGTCCCGGCCATCCTGGGCGCCGACAGCAACATCCACGGCGACTGGTCCACCGGGCTGCGCCGGCTGGCCAAGCGGACGCTCAAGCCGCGGGTTCTGCGGTGGTACCGGGCCGTGTGCGTTCAGGGCATCTGCGGCAGGCAGTATTTCAGCCGCTATGGCGTGCCGGACGAGCGGATGTTCGAGCTGCCGTACGAGCCGGACTACTCCCTGATTCAGAACATGCCCGAGGCGGAGATCGCCGCGGCTCGGCAGCGCTTCGGACTGTCGGCCGATCGCAGGCGGCTGGTCTGCTGCGCCCGTCTGGTCACCGTGAAGCGCGTGGACCTGGTGATCGCCGCGTTTGCTGCGATCGCCGGCGATCGTCCCGACTGGGACCTCATCATCGTCGGCGATGGCGAGCTGCGTGCCGAGCTGGAGCGATCCGTGCCCCCCGCGCTCCGTGATGCCGGGCGCGTCCGGTTCGTCGGTTTTCTTGACCAGGCCGCGACGTCGGCCATCTACCGTGCGTCCGACGTGCTCGTGCTCTACAGCGATTACGAGCCCTGGGCGCTGGTCGTGAACGAGGCCGCCGCCGCCGGCCTCGCGCTGGTCACCAGCGACCGCGTTGGCGCGGCGTACGAGCTTGTGGAGCAGGGCGTGAACGGGTTCATGATCCCGGCGCGACGGCCGGACCTGCTGCAGACGGCCCTGCGTGATGTCACCGACCCGTCTCGGCTGGAGGCGTTCAAGCGTGCATCGCTCGCGCAGCTCTCGAAGTGGCGATCCCGCTGCGATCCGATCGCCGGTTTGCGCAAGGCGCTGCGATACGTCGGCGCACTCTCGGAAACGGCCCCGGGACCGTCGGGAGCCGGCGACCGATCGCGATCCGCACGGTGAAGAAAAAAAGCCCGCGGTTTCGCGGGCTTCTGCGGGCATGTGTGTTGCCTGTTCCGACCGCTTGCGCGCTCAGGCCACCTGCAGCACGCGTTCGACCGTCGCCTTGATGTCGGCGGCGGTGAGCCCGCACATCTTCAGCATCTCGCCGGGGGTCTTGGCGCTCTTGGGGATGCGCTTCACGAACATCTGCTCCAGTGTGAAGCCCTCGCCGCCCTGCGTGAGCGCGTCGGCGACCGCCGAGCCAAGCGCGGCGCCGTAGTTGTCCTCGAGGGTCACGATGTACCCGCCGTTGGCGTTGGCCAGGTCCAGCATCTTCTCGGCGTCGAAGGGGATGCTGTACGCATCGACCAGCGTCGCCGAGATCCCGGCCTGGTCCAGCAGGTCCAGGGCCTTGTTGGCCTCGTGGACCATGTACCCGGCGGCGACGAGGAGGATGTCGCGGCCTTCCTGGAGAACCTCGAACCCGCCGAGGTTGAAGACGGTCTCGTCGTTGTAGAGGAACTCGGTGTCCGGACGCAGGGTGCGCATGTAGCACGCGCCCTCGTACTCGGCCATCACGCCCGTGAGGGCGTACGCCGCATACGCGTCGGAGGGCTGCAGGACATAGCAGCCGGGGTTCCCGCGGTGATCGCGCATGGTGGAGAGAGCCCGGAACCACGCGACGTCGGGGAGGGACATCTGGCTCGGGCCGTCGGAGGCCAGCGAGATGCCCGCGTGGCTCCCGACGATCTTGAGGTTCGCGCCGGAGTTGATCGCCATCTCGATCTGGTCATACCCGCGGGTCACGAACTTGGCGAAGGTGGAGCAGAACGGGATCTTGCCCGCCGCGGACATTCCCGCGGCCACGCTGTACATGTTCTGCTCGGCGATCTTGCACTCGACGAATCGCTGGGCCAGCGCCGCGTCCTTGCGGAACATGTCGGCGAAGGTGGAGTTGGAGACGTCGGCGTCCAGGACGACGACGCGGTCGTTGATCTGACCAAGCGCCCGCAGTGCGATGCCATAGGCCCGGCGCGTCGCCAGCTTGCCCGAGTGCAGCACGCTCTCCATGTCCAGCTTCTTCATCATCTGGCTGAAGCTCGGCATGTCGCCGGCCTTGGAGGGCTTCTCCGGCATCTCCTTGGGCGGCTGAATGGTGAACTGATCCGTGCTCGCCAGCGCGCTGGTCAGCTCCATGCGGCGCTCGTCCTGCTCCGCAAGAGCACGCTTGAGGGCCTCGCCCTCGGCGGGCTTGCCGTGCCAGCCCCCGCCGTGCAGCGACGGACAGCCCCACCCCTTGACCGTCTTGGCCACCACCGCGAGCACCTTGTTCCCAGGGTCGTTCGAGCGCTTCTCGAACTCCTCGAAGACGCTCTTGATCTGAGCCGGCGCGTGCCCATCGATCATCCGCACCTCGAACCCATAGGCCTCGAGCTTGGCCTTGATCCGCTCGGCGCTCTGCTGCGGGCTGACCCGGTCGGTCTGCCCGAACTCGTTGCAGTTGAACAGCGGGAGCACGTTGGTGAGCTTCTGATCGACGATGAAGTCCAGAGCCTCGGAGATCTGCCCCTCGCGGCTCTCCCCGTCGCCGATGATGCAGTAGATGCGCTTGTCGATGCCATCGATCCGGGCCGCCTGGCCCAGACCGGCGGCAACGCTCAGGCCCTGCCCGAGCGAGCCGGTGGCGGCGTCAAAGAACGGGAACCCTTCCATGGGGTTGGGATGCCCGTCCAGCTCGCTGTTCCACTCGCGGAGGGTCTTGGCGTCCTCCGGCTTCAGGCGACGGCGGTTGGCCGGGTCTTTGCCGACCATGATCCCGAGCTTGCATGCCGCGGCGTAGACGATCGGCACCGCGTGACCCTCGCTGAGGACCAGCCGATCCGACGACGGATAGTCCGGATAATCCGGGCTGTACCGCATCGTCGAGTACATGAGGACGGTGATGATGTGCCCCAGCGAGAGCCCAGTGGACGGGTGCCCCGCCCCGGACGCCGCCGTCATCTCCAAAACCATCTTGTTCAGTTCAATCGCCTGGGCGTGGACGGCGGCTTCGTATGACATGGGGTCTTGGTCCTCTTGACAAACAACGTCCCCCACGGCCCATCGTGGCGCGGGCCTTGGGGGTGCGGGGCAGGAGCATCCAGCCGACGACGGCTCGCCGGCTTCAGATGCACGATAGGCGGGAGTGGCAAGAAGAAAACCCGCCGAAGCGTGTTCTTCGGCGGGTTCAGTGTTCTGGCATCACTCTTGCTGCCGGTCCTCAACAGTCCACGCGACCCGCCGTGAACCACGCGTTCAGGTAGTCGAAGATGTCCGAGACATCGTTCGATCCCGACCGGTTGAAGTCCGCCGAGGGCATCCCCGCAAACCAGGCGTTCAGGAACTCAAACAGATCCTGAACAGCAATCCGCCGGTCGCGGTTCACATCCAGCACGCACACCGTGATGCAGTTCAGCACCGGCGGAGGTGGCGGAGGCGGTGGCGGAGGCGGAGGCGGAGGTGG
>DHLW01000018.1:4359-5567 GCA_002405485.1 Phycisphaerales bacterium UBA4658 | reverse complement strand
ACGAGCCGGCCGGATTCCAGCAGGACGCTGTGCAGGAGCGGCTTTGGCGACTTGGTTGGCACCGCCCTGGCGACGAGATTCAGCGCGGCCGCCAGGGCGGCGTGGCTGATGGTGACGCCGTCACTTGCCGGCGTCTTGGTCTTCGACTTGCGCTTGGTTGCTGTTGCCATCGCCCCCTCCTTGGTAGTGGTCCAAAATTGCCCCTAGTGGCTCGGCGTCGTCCCGTGGTCCAGCCCGCTTGCGATTGCCAGCCAGGAACGCTCGGTATTCCTGCTCGGTCATAGAGCGACCAGCCTCGCCGCGCCAGAAACGGCGTCGCTCTCGCGGCACAGGAGCGGGCCCGGCAGAGCCTGGCCGTGCAGCCTCTCGGTGGGTGCCACCGCGATCCTGGCACTTGCTGAGCCACACGGTCGTGAGCCAGCGTCGCCAGTTCGACTTGTGTGCCTTCTTCGGGTTCACCCGCAGCCACTGGTTGGCCTTTGCGAGTTCGACGGGAAGGTCAGCCGCCGGATAAGCCTGTGACCATTCCGCATGGTCAGCGTCGGTGATTCCCTCCCAGCCAGTATCCGCACTCCACCGAAGCGGATCTGCCGGCTTCGAGCATCGCCGCCGCTGCGGCGTGCTCGGAGCACTCTCAGGACTAGAGGTAGAAGGATTAAAGGTAGAAGGATTAAAGGCGCAACTCGCCGTGGAAAAAAACTGCTCGCCGTGATTTTTCACGGCTTGCCCATCTTCACACGCCGGAAGGCCGTTCGATTGCTCCGAAGGGTGGCACCGCTGGTGCTCCGGGAACGTCGGGATGTCGAGGTATTGCCGGCCGTTGGCGGTGTAAATCCTGACGAAGCCACGCTCTGCAAGCTGCCCCAACAGGGGGACGATGTCGCACGCGTCATACGGGAACAGCTCGGCCTTGATCCTCAGCGGCCGGTACTCCATCCGGCCGTCTGCGTCGGCAAGTGTCCACAAGCCGACGAACAGCAACCGGGCAAGCGGCTGGCACTCGGCCAGATGCTCGTTCTTGAAAAACCCGGGCTTGATGCTGCGCGTGCGTGCCATGGCGTCCTTGCCCACTCAGCCCTCAGACCTTCCGCCACACCGCCGCCTGCCGTCCGCTCCGGTTCGTCCTGGTCCCGTCCTTCACAATCAGCCACCGCCGCCACAGCTCGACACGCCGCGGCCGGGCCGTGCTCGGGCTCAGGCCAAGGCCC
>DHLW01000018.1:3735-4125 GCA_002405485.1 Phycisphaerales bacterium UBA4658 | reverse complement strand
AGACGCCGACCACAGCGGCAGGTCGGGTGATGGGGTCCAGTTGGTCATGCGGCCGCCTCCGTGGCACGGCGGGCCTCCGCCCGCATCCAGACAGCCGTCTCCGCCGCCACCGCAGCCCAGATCGCGTCTCTGGCCCGGCGATCGTCAAGATCGCGGCCACGCTCCCTGGCCATATCGATGGCCAAGCGGTAGTTTTCCAACCGGCTGATCTGCTCGTGGGCCGTCTCGCCCTGCCGCACCGGCTCATCCGGCGTCCACCGCTGCCGACTGCACCGGTCGAGGATCACCGCGTCCAGGATCACCGGCGGCGGCACCGCCGGACGCGGTGGCGGGGCCGGCGGTGGCTCGGCCACCACGACCGCCGGTGGTGAGAACTGGACGCCCTCCGCC
>DHLW01000018.1:1493-3515 GCA_002405485.1 Phycisphaerales bacterium UBA4658 | reverse complement strand
CGACGCCAGCGGGACGCAGGCGATGAGCGATTCGAGGTCGGTGAGGAGGGTCATGGGTACACGCGAGAAGCGATCGCCTCCGCAACTGCTGCCGCAAACTCGTATCCGAACTGCCGTCGGAGCTTCTCCGCTGCCGCCGCTGGATCGCGCGGCATGTACACCTGCCGGTTCTCGCGCAGGCCTGCGCGGACCAGGGCGGCGTTGGCCGACAACTCGCCGGCCATGACCGCGGCCACCGTCTCCGGGTCGCACTCGCGGTTCACGCGGTCCAGGGAGTAGGCGCGGGTGGTGCCGCGGACGGACCCTATTCCAGTACTATTAGAACCGGGTTCTTCCGTTCCCTTTGGACGCCCGGGCTTGCCCTTCATCGCCTCCCGGAACGCCAGCAGCGCTTCCGGGTCGTCGCGGATCACGGCCTCGATCACGGCCGGGTCTTCGCCCCACCCGCGGAGAGGGCTTGCCGTGATGAGTTCGCAGAGGTTCGCCAACTCGATCACCTGACCGTGGCACTCCCTCCGCTCCCATGCCCTAGTGGCGATCACTCGTTTGAGCAGCGCGGGGAAGTACTTCAGCCCGCCCGATGCTGCGTAGAGCGATTCGATAGCAGACTGGCACAGTTGACCGCGTTCGATGTCGTTCAGTTCAGGCATGCCGGCGGCCCTCTTCAATCAGAGAGGCCAACTTCCTCCGCAGTTCGTCCTCCGTCATTTCCGCCTGCGGCTTGAACCGCATGTGAACGTTCTTCACGTCCGTCTTCAGCAGCTTCGATAGGCGAAACGCGACTTTGTTACATCGCTCGCGTAGCCCGTCCATGATCTCCTCTTTGCTCTCCGGAACGGTGCCAGACGTGCATGACTGCACGGCCCCGTAACGCTGCAGCACCTCCATCACTTTTTGCATCGGAAGGCCGCAGTCTGCCGACACCTGCCGCACCTTCTCGGCGTGATCTCCGGCCAGCGACTCGCTGCCGACGACAAGAAGTTCGGTCCCATCGTGTGACGTGGAGAATGATGCAGGAGCCGGATCCCGCTGATCCAATTCTCTATCGACGCTGTCGTGCGCGAACTGCTCCTTGAGTGCTCGCACCTGTGCGGCCTCGATGTTCTTCGCGCAGGCCACCAGCCGCGGGTCGGCAGGCAGAAACACCATCGCCTGGCGGTCATCTCCGCCCGTGTACCTCGACACGCGCCCAACCAACTGCCGAAAGAACAGTTCGGATGTCGTGTTGGTGAGCCAGCACAGCACCTGCAGCCGCTTGATGTCGGTGCCCTCCGAAACCTTCCGCACCGACACCAGCCACTCCTTGTCGCTCCCGCGAAACTCCCGGACGGTGTCGTTCTCCAGGGCCGAGTCGCTGACGATGATGCTCGGATCGCACCCAGTCACTTCGCGGATCACGCGAGCCACCTCTACCGCATGCGGCTGGTCAACGCACGCGGCAATCGCGGCAGCCCCTCGCACCCCGGATGCTCGCAGGGACACAAGGTGGGCGTGGGCCATCTTGATCTGCTCGCGGACAAACATGCCCCTCGGATCGAGCAACCTCCCGAGCGCCCACGATGCTTGCTCGTCAGATGTCTCGCTCGAAAGGGTCGTCGTCTCTCCTGTCGCGTCATTCGTGATCGACCCGCGCGAGTAGTCGAACGCGACGTAACGCACCACCTCCTCGTTGAGTGCTCGCGGGTAGTCGTAGGCAAAGTCGGCGATCGCGTATCCGTTGGCGTCGTACTTCACGAACGGGATCGGTGTCCCGTCAGTCCTCCAGGCGGTGCCCGAGAGCAGCAACCGCTCCCTGGCCAGCTCAAACGCTTCCGTGATCCCGCGGCCGAAATGAGCCTCGTCCCCGCAGTGATGCACCTCGTCGAAGACGACAATCGTCGGTGCCGCGGAGCACAGCTTCCGAAACAGCGCGGAGTTATTGGCGACGTAGTGGTACGTTGCCACGCCACCACGGAACCCGTCCTTGAAGTTGGTGCCGAACTCCTTCGTCTGCAGTTGCACGCCGAACTTGACGGCTTCTTC
>DHLW01000018.1:586-1238 GCA_002405485.1 Phycisphaerales bacterium UBA4658 | reverse complement strand
GCCATCGTCTTGCCGCCGCCGGGAATGACGATCAGCAGGAACGATTGGCCCGCCCTGCCGTCCCACGCGGCAGCGAACTCCTTTTGCCACATTCGCGGGTGATACACGAACGCCCCCTTCGCTCTGTTGATCGAAGCCGACACCATCTGGCAGTTGGACACGTCCGTCCGTCCGCCGGCCGAATACGGAACAACGTGGTCGGCATGCCCATCGCCACCGCAGACCATCTCGGTTGCGTGACGCTGCTTCAGGGAAAACAGACGAGAATCCGACGACATCACTGAACTTCCTTGTCACACCGAACCCCGGCGGCCCGGCGGCGGCTGTCTCCGGTCACCGCCGCCGGGCACCCGCCGGGCACGTTTGTCACTGACCACGCGGCACGACGTGCGGCATGAACACTCGTCGTCCGTCCGCGTATCGCAGTCGGCCGTCAGCCATCCAAACCACACGGACGCCGCACTCACGCTCAAGCACCGCGATCGCCCGTCGAACCGTCCGCTCGCAACACCCGATCTCCAACTTGATCCGCTCCGCTGTCGACTGCTCGCCGACCAGACGGTCCACCTCCATCAGCCGCCGCAACTGCCCTCCGCGCTCGCGTGTTACCACCGCACCCTCCGTGATGCTGGCCCAGAGGCGGGGCGGCGGT
>DHLW01000018.1:0-285 GCA_002405485.1 Phycisphaerales bacterium UBA4658 | reverse complement strand
ACGCCCTCGTAGGCCGTGTTGCCGCCGTGGTGTGCCATCACACCGGCTGCAGCCTGGATCTCGGCCACGCCCTGCGCCGTCGCGGTACTGCCGCGCGTCACGCTCCGGGTCGTCGAGCTGCTGGTCGTCGTGACGCCGCACCCGTCAGTCGTGCAGCTCGTGCTCGTCGACCGACTGCGCGACCTGAACGGGCCGGCCTGGGCCGTCTCGCAGCTCGCCATTGCCACCCCCGCACACGCGATCCATCGCGTCTTCATGCACCACCTCATCCGTGGAAACCACCGA
>DHLW01000069.1:761-5919 GCA_002405485.1 Phycisphaerales bacterium UBA4658 | reverse complement strand
GTGGGAGTGGGGGTGGGAGTGGGGGGGGTGAGGTGCGGGTGCGGGTGGTGGGTGATGATGAGATGTCGCGGGCGCACGTGCGGTACTCGGGCGTTGAGGGGACGACGGACGTGCTGACGTTTGATCTTGCCGAGGGCGGGTCGGCCGAGGGGGGGAGCATGGCCGGGGTTCTGGACGTGGACATCCTGGCGTGCGCCGACGAGGCGGGGCGTCAGGCGGCGACGCATGGGCATGAGCGATGGCGTGAGTTGCTGCTGTATGTGCTGCACGGGGTGCTGCACTGCGTCGGGCACGATGATCAGACCGACGAGGGGTATGCGCGGATGCACGCCGAGGAGGATCGGATTCTGCGTGAGATCGGTGTGGGCGTGACGTTTGCACGGTCGAAGGTCGGCGGCGCGACCGAGGCGGGGGCGGGCTGATGGATTTTCCCGCGCTTGTGATCATGCTGGGGTGCCTGGGGATCGGGACGCTGTTCAGCGCGCTGCACGCATGCCTGGAGAACACGACGGGCGCCGCGCTGGAGGACGAGGCCAAGGACGCGTCGGGCCGCGTGCGGTCGGGCTCGCTCATGCGGATCGCTCCGGCGATCGAGGCGCATTCGTACGCGGTGGCGCTGGTGCGGATCCTGGCGAATCTTGGCGTGGCGGTGAGCGCGGTGTTCGTGTCGGCGTCGCTCCGCGGGGTGGCGGGGCTTGATGACGAGCGGGCCGGGCCGGAGCTGCTGGACGCGCTTCTGGGGGTGCTGATCGCGGGCGCGCTGCTGTGGGTGCTCGGGATGAGCGTGTCAGAGAGCATCGGCCGGCACGCCCCGGAGCGGTTCGTCCGCGCGTTTGCCGGGGTGGTGCGGGGGGTGTACCTGCTGCAGAAGCCGCTGGCGCCGATTGCCGCGGCCATCGACGCGATCGTTCGAAGCATCGCGGGCGTGGAGAAGACCGACAAGCAGCGGGAGATCTCCGAAGAGATCATGTCCATCACCGAGGAGGGCGAGCGCGAGGGCGTGATCGACGAGGGGGAGCGGCGGATGATCGAGGCGGTGGTGAACTTCAAGAGCCGCACGGTCGAGCAGATCATGACCCCCAGGAGCGAGATTGAGGCGCTGGAGTACACGAACAACCTCGGGCAGATCACCGCGTTCGTGCGGAGGGTGCGGCACTCGCGTGTTCCGGTGTATCGGAACGGGGGCGGTCTGGATGACGTGATCGGGTTCTTCTACGTCAAGGATCTGCTGCGCTGGCTGGCGGGGGAGACGCGCGGCGGGGCGGGGTTCGAGCTCAAGCAGATCCTCCGGCACGCCCTGCACGTTCCGCACAGCAAGACCGTGCGCGAGCTGGCCGACGAGTTCGTCGCCAAGAAGGTGCATGTGGCCGTTGTGGTGGATGAGTACGGAGCTGTGGTGGGGCTGGTGTCGCTGGAGGACATCATCGAGGACGTGTTCGGGGACATCCAGGACGAGTACGAGAAGACCGAGGAAGAGCCGCGCATCGAGATCAAGCTGGATGAACCGAGCGCGGGTGGCGTCCGCGGCGGACGCGCGGACATCGACGCGCGGGCGTATGTGCAGCAGGCCAACGAGGCACTCGAGCCGATGGGCGTGGTCATTCCCGAGTCGGACGACTACGACACGGTGGGCGGGTTCGTGCTCAGCACGCTGGGGCACATTCCGGAGGCCAACGAGACGTTCACGCACGGCCGGATGACCATCACGGTGCTGGAGGCCTCGCCCACGCGGGTGCTGCGCGTGCGTGTGCAGGCCCGGGCGGAACAGCACGACCAGGAGCCGGCCGGCGCCGAGCGGGCCAAGTGAATCGGCGCGGGGGGATGATCAGCCGACCTGTCCGCCGCATCCGCCGCAGAACTTGTCGCCGGCGTTGAACTTGGTGCCGCACGCGGAGCAGAAGCCGCCGGCGGTCTTGGCGCCGGCGGGGGGTTTCTCGGCGACCTGCTTGCCGCAGGTGGAGCAGAACTTGCCGGTGACGGTGGACCCGCACCCCTCGCAGATGCTCGAGCCGGCGGGCGCGGGCGCTTTGCCGCCGGGCTGGGTGACGTCGATGTCGCTCACGAGGTTGGCCTCGCGGGCCTTGCGCTTGAGCTGCTCGACCTTGGTGGATTCCTGGATGTTGATGAGTTCCTCGTCAAGGTCGGGCGCGCACGCCTCGCAGAGGTTCTTCTTGTCGTTCCAGCAGGCCTCCGGGCAGACCCACTTTCCGCAGCGTCCGCACTGCTTGAAGAGCTTCTTCATCTCGACGACGGCTTCTTCGAGGGCGGCGTCGCGCTCCTTGCCGCGCATGAGCTCGTCGGCGGTGCTGGCGGCGTCGGAGGCCCCGCCGGCGAGCGAGCCGAGCAGCCCTCCGGCGGATCGCAGGAACCCGGCGGCGATGCCGAGCTTGCTTGGCTTGAACGGCGACATGAGCCCATCCCCGCAGCCGTCGCAGTTGAACTCGAACTGATAGCCCTTGTCGGTCGAGCAATCGCGATAGTTGTTGGTGAAGCGGATGAGCTTGGCCATGGGATGCTCCTTGGCGGTATTGTGGCTCATCCGAGATGGTCGGGCAAGGCCCGTCACCCGGCGGGACACTTATCCGGTGGGCGACGGGCGGACCGGGATCGAGGCCAGGGCGCCCACGAGCCCCCGAGCGTCGGACTCGCGCAGCCGCCCGATCGAGCCGACCCGGAAGCAGTCGGCGCTGGAGACCTTGCCCGGATAGATCACGAACCCGCGATCGCGGATGGCGGCGGCGAAGGACCCGAAGCTGAATCCCGGGCCGGCCGGGACGCGGAAGCTCGTGATGATGGGGCTCAGCAGTTCATCTGGGAGCAGGGTGTGGTACCCGAGCCCTCGAAGCCCGTCCACGATGATGCGCTGGACCCTGGCATACCGGGCCAGACGTGCCGCGGGACCGCCCTCGGCGCGGAGTTCGGCCAAGGCCTGATCGAGCGCGAGCAGAACGTGGGTGGGGGGCGTGAAGCGGAACTGCCCGTCGGACTCCAGGCCGCGGTGCTGGTCGAACAGGTCGAGCGTGAGCGTGCGGGCCCGGCCCTCGCAGGCGGCAAGGGCGTCTCGCCGGACGATCGCAAAGGCCAGCCCGGGCACACCCTCGATGCACTTGTTCGCGGAGCTGACCACCCAGGTCATGCCGGGATGAGCGTCGGCATCGATCGCGAGCGCGCCAAGCCCGGACATCGAGTCCACGAGCGTCGGCACTCCTCGGCGATCGGCAACATCGCAGATCTCGGCGATCGGGTTCACAAGCCCGGTGGTGGTCTCGCAGTGCACGAAGGCCAGCAGCGCGGGCCGCGTGGTCGCCTGATCGAGCGCCCGGGCGATTGCACTCGGGTCCAGCGGGCGTTCCTCGGAGGACTCCAGCGGCAGGACCTCCAGCCCGTGCCGACGAGCGATCGTGACCATGCGCTTGCCGTACGCGCCGTTGGCCGCGATGCAGATCGTGCCGCCCCTTGGGACGGCGGTGGAGATCACGCCCTCGATGGCGAATGTGCCGCTGCCTTGCACGGGCACGCAGGTCCATGTCTGCGGAGCGGCGCCGGCGACCCAGAGGAGCTGTTGGCGGACCCTGGCGACCACCGCGATGAACTCCGCGTCGCGCGAGCCGAGATCGCGGAGCATGGCCTGCTTGACGGTTCGGCTGGTGGTGAGCGGGCCCGGGGTGAAAAGCGGGAGGTCGCCCGACATCGGGACATGGTCACTGGACATGCCGCAGCGTAACTGTGCGGGCCGCGCCCATGCGGAGGCGAAGCGTGCGAAACCGTGTCAAGATCGGATCAAGAGTGCGTGATCGCCCGAACGGAGCGCGACTCAATCGTCGGCGGAGATCGACTGGGGGCCCTGGGTGCCGGCGACGCGTTCCATGTACCCCTTGCCCTTGCGCTCGTACTTGGTGAAGCCGAGCCGCTCGAGGTTCTTGTTGCTGAGCATGCTCTTTTCCTTGAGCGGAGACCAGTTGCCGGCGATGTTGGGCGCGACGATGGCGCGTCGGCAGGGCTGCTTGGTCTGCGGGTGGGCCGAGAGGGGCTTGTCCTTCATGGACTGCACGTACTCGAACGACTCGCCGGTGGGCTCGCCGCGCGCGTCCAGCAGGTCATAGACGTAGGTGGGCATGCGGGAGTTTAGGTGGCCGGGGCGTGGGAGAGGGCTTGGCGTTCGGGCCGGGATTCGATCACTTGCCGGCGCGGACGCGGGCGGCGGCCTCGCCGACGATGGCCTCGGCGTCTTTGCCGAGCGCGGCTTCACAGGCGCGGAGGGCCTCGGCGCGGTCGCGATCGAGGGTCTCCAGCCGGAGGAAGTGTGGCAGGATCCTGGCCTCGCGTTCGGTGAGCGTGTCATCCAGGATCGCCGCGCCAAGGGCCTGCCAGATCATGTCCTTGATGACCAGCGCGCCATCGGTCTTGAGGCGTTGGGCGTCGTACATGACCGGGCGCAGGGCCTCGGCGCAGGTGAGCAGCGCGGCCCGGTCGCCGGTGGCGAATGCGGACTCGATCCCCGCCAGCCCGAACTCCGGCGTCAGGGCCGCGGGCTGGTCCTTGGCGGTCGCGAGGATCAGCCGGGCGGCGTCGGCGTCGCGGCCGAGAAGCGCGAGCGTGCGGAGGGCGTCGGCGAGCTCGCGGGCCTTGAGGTGGGATGTGAGTTCATCGGTGAGGGTTCTGGGCGGCCGCCCGGGCAGGCCGAGATCACCCGCGATGCGTGGCCCGCGCGGGCCCAGGGTCAGCAGCGGGTCGCCGAAGACGGCGATCTTCCAGGGCGGCGCGTCATCGAATCGAACCGCTGCGGACCACGGCAGGCCCTGCAACAACCGGCGCATGACCAGCGGCGTGGGCACGAAGCCGCGGAGCAGCGGCTCGTGGCAGGATCCCAGATAGGCATATGCGCCGCGTTCGAGGAATGCGCCGGCGATCGTGGAGCGTTCGGTGGGAGACCACGCGCTGAAGGAGTGCACCATGTGGACGATCGCCGGAACACGCAGCACGGGCACGTCGCCGACGAGGGCCTGGCCGGGCTTGAGGTCAAACCACGGCGCCTGCCCTGAGGAGTTGATGGCGATGAGCCCGGCGTCGATGCCGGCTCCGGGGCTTTCTGGTCCCCCGCTCAGCCGCCGACGGAGTGTGACCAGGGATGCGCCGCCGGGGGCGTCATCCACGATGG
>DHLW01000069.1:317-624 GCA_002405485.1 Phycisphaerales bacterium UBA4658 | reverse complement strand
CTTGATCGGCGATCGAGCCAGTTCCGCGCCGGCGGCTGTGGCGTCATACTCCACCCAGGGCTTGGACGAGTCGTAACCGTCCAGCAACCAGGCCCGCTCCGGGAGCAGAAACAGCGAGGCCATGGCGATGGCGGCGGCGCGGGACTCATCACCCATGATCTGTCCGGTCCAGGCCCAGCGAGCGCGACCGGTGGATTCGCCGGAGCGGCCGACGAGATCGGTCAGGGCGAAGTACCCGCGCTGGTCCTTCTCGCCAAGAAAGACCCGCGAGGGCGACGTGAAGCAGAGGGTGACCGCATCGATGTCG
>DHLW01000069.1:0-121 GCA_002405485.1 Phycisphaerales bacterium UBA4658 | reverse complement strand
CTCGAGGCGGGCGCGGAAGCTCTCGGCGTTCTCGAGCGGGATGTAGCCGGTCAGGTCGCCGAAGGCCGGCGGATCGATCCAGAGGATCGGCTGCCCGCGGGCGGCCGCCAGGGCGAGCGCG
>DHLW01000024.1:582-10742 GCA_002405485.1 Phycisphaerales bacterium UBA4658 | reverse complement strand
CGCGGCGTCGCGGGGTGGGTCGGGGGGTGGGTCAGGGGGTACGGGGACGGCTGGGGCGGGCGGGCGACCGGCGCCGGCGCCGCGGTGACCGCTGCGAGACGGGTGTGAGACTGGCATGACAGACGGGGTTTGGGCTCGGAGTGGGGTAGGGTGAGGGCAGCGGAGGCACACGGGCGTGCGGATTCGTCGGCTGAGTCATTCATCGAGCTCCGGCGCCGAGGCCGTGAACGTCACTCCGCTCATCGACGTGGTGATGTGTCTGATCATCTTCTTTCTGATCGTCGGCAAGCTGGCGACGGATCGGGGGCTGCCGGTGAATCTGCCGACAGCGGGGATTGGCCAGAAGGAGCAGTCCTCGGCGCCGCTGGTGGTGACGGTGGTGCGAGCGGGACCAGAGGACGGGCAGACGGGCTGGAGCGCGTATGGGGTGAGGGTGCAGGTGGATGGAAAGCTCACGAACTTTCCCAAGGACCTGGAAGCCGCGGTGCGTGGGAAGCTGGCGACGAGTCCGGACGCGTCGGTGCAGGTGCGTGCGGATCGGGAGCTGCCGTTCGGGTCGATTGAGCCGGTGCTGCGGGCAGTGGGGCTGGGGGGGGCACGGAGCGTGCGTGTGGCGACGGAGCGGAACTCATGAGCGAGGCGTGGTCAACACCTGCGGGCGGTGCGTCGGCGGACGCTTCGCCGCGGCGTCGCGGGCCGCGGCGGGGGTTTCGCAAGCGGAGCGCGCTGGACATGCACTCGCTGCACTTTGGTCCGAACATGACGCCGATGGTGGACATCGTGCTGGTCATCCTGATCTTCTTCATGGCGACGGCGGCGTTTCTGGGGAGCGAGTGGTTTCTGCGTGCGGCGATTCCGTTCCAGGCCGGTCGTGGGAGCACAGTGAACGCGCCCAACGACCCGCTGGCGCCGCCGCCGACGCGCATGGAAGTGATGCTGGACGTGGATCCGGCGACGTCGCGGACGGTGGTGAGCTTCCTGGGCTTCTCGCGGGTGAGCGTGGAGCAGTTTGAGGAGCGGATCGGGTCTTTTCCCGATGGCGAGGCGACGACGAAGATCCAGGTGCTCATCAAGCCGACGCGCTCGGTGCCGTACAAGGACATCGTGCGGGTGCACGCGGCGTGCGAAGCCAAGGGGATCACCAAAGTCGGATACGGCGTGTCGGGATGACGCGACGGAACCGGTGTCGCCGCGGCGTGCTGCCCATGGCGGTGGGTTTACGACGGGCGCGGGCGTGACCTGGCGTAGATCACCAGTCGATGGCCCTCTGGGAGCAGGTTGTGCTCGCGGCAGATGCGATCTCGGACGGCGGCGAGTTCGGGCAGCTCGACGGGGATGATCTCCTGCGTGTCCACGTTCACGAGCAGGGCTGAGGCGCTCTTGCCGTAGGCGAGCTGGTAGTGCGAGGTCTCGGCGTCAAAGAGCACCTGCTGAATGATGCCGGATTCGGCGAGGAGCTTGATGGTCCGGTAGATGGTCGCCTTGCTGACGCGGAACCCGGCGGATCGCATGGCGGCGAGGAGCTCGTCGGCCTGGAAGACGCCTGGGGCCTCGCCATCGCGGCGGATGATGGCGTCAAGGATCTGAGCTCGCTCCGGGGTGTACTTGAGCCCGACCTGCTTGAGCTTGCGACGAAAGACTGCGCACAGCGGCTCGATGATCGACAGATGCTCGAGATCGTCGGAAGCGGGCATGGACGATGGTACACGGGCGGCGGGGCGGGCTTGCGCAGGGGCGGGCGCACAGGGGCGCCGAGTCGCGATCCGGCGGGGCGTTGCCTCTACACTCCGGCCCCATGCACGCGTCGGCCTTGCCGCTGAAAAGTCGAGTCGCCGGGCCGCTGGCCCTGGGCGGGGTGCTGGGCGTGCTGATCGCGGGGCTGTCTTGGACGGGTCTTCCGGAGCAGGTGCCCGGGATGTTCGGTCCGGTGACGGTGCTCTCGACGGTGCTGAGCGCGGGGCTGGTGGCGTGCGGGTATGTGCTTGGGGGAGTCGGGCTGGCGAGGCCGCTCGCGGCGGTGCTGGCGGCGGGCTCGCCGAACCGGCACTGGCTGCAGCTTGGGCTGGGGCTTGGGCTGATGCTGTGGCTGAGTCACATGCTGGGGATGCTCGGCCTGCTGTCGGGCGAGGGCGTTTGGCCGAGGGTTGTCGGGTGGGGCGTGGCGTCGGCCGGGCTGATGATGCTGCTGGATCAGATGGTGCGTCCGGGGGGAACGTTGAGGCCGGAGCGTTGGCCTGTGCTTCCCGTGTCGTCGCTGGTGTGGGCTCCGGGCCTTGCGCTGCTGGTGGTGGCGGCGTGCAATCCGCCGGGGGCGTTGTGGCGGTCGGAGTTCGGGGCGTTTGATGCGCTGAGCTATCACCTGCAACTGCCCAAGGAGTGGGCGGCGGGGGATCGGCTCTGGCCGTCGGAGCACAATGTCTACTCGTACCTGCCGTCGCTGGTAGAGGCGGGGTACCTGCACCTTGGCGCGATGATGCCCGGTCTGAACGAGCCGGTGGCGAGGATGATCGGCGGGGAGGGCATGTGGATTCTGGGGACGCAGTTGCTGCACGGGCTGTGCGCGATCGTGGCGGCGCTGGTGAGCGGACGCCTGGGATGGGCGCTTGCGGAACGTGTGGGTGCGCCGGCGCTTGTGCGTCGGACGATCGGGGTGATCTCGGGGGCGCTGGTGCTGTGCACGCCGTGGACGATCGTCGTGGGGTCGCTGGCGTACACGGAGGCGGCACTGCTTGCGATGTTTGCGGGGGGAGCGCTTGCGGCGATGGACGAGCGGCTTGGGCCTGGTCGCCGAGCGGTGCTGGCGGGGGTGTTCGTGGGGCTTGCGTGCGGGTGCAAGCCGACGGCGCTGCTGTTTGCCGGCCCGACGGTTGGAGCGTTGCTGCTCATGCACGCGCCGGGGCCGAGGATCAAGCCGTGGGTGTTCACGGTGCTGCTGGGGTCGCTTGGCGGACTTCTGGCGATCGGGCCGTGGCTGGTGCGCAATGCGCTGGCGTCGGGGAACCCGGTGTTTCCGTTTGCCGCGAGCGTGCTTGGGTCTGGACACTGGACCAGCGAGCAGGTGGCCAGGCACGCGGCGAATCATCACGCGCCGCCGGGCATGGGCCTTGGTGATCGGGTCATGCGACTCTTGAGCAGCGCGTACGGACTGCGGCATGAGCAGTACGCGATCATGGTGCTTGTGCTCGCGCTTGGGTGCGGTGGTGCGCTGGCGTGGAAGCGATCGCGGGGTCTGGCGGCGGTGGTGCTCGCGGGGACGGTGATCCAGGCGGTGTGCTGGATGGGTCTGACGCACATGCAGTCTCGGTTCCTGATGACGATGCTTGTGCCGACGGCCATGGTGCTTGCGCTCGCGGGGTGCGGGCTGGTGGCGTGGGTGTCGCGCGGCCGGACGCCGGAGCGGTCTTGGGGTGTGACGATCGCGGCGCTCGTGGTGCTGGCCTTGGCACCATTGTCTCAGGCGGGACGGTCGATTCTGCTGTTTCTGACCGAGGACGGC
The DNA here is from genome assembly GCA_002405485.1 of Phycisphaerales bacterium UBA4658. Taxonomy (GTDB): domain Bacteria; phylum Planctomycetota; class Phycisphaerae; order Phycisphaerales; family UBA1924; genus UBA4658. The sequence goes on along the minus strand of DHLW01000024.1, from coordinate 7,246 downwards.
GGGACTCCGAATCGGCTGCTGGTGTTCGGTCCCGGAGCGCTCACGGGCGCGAACTTTGCAGGCGAGCTTGCCAGGTCGAGCGGTCAGGAGCGTGAGGCGATCATCGATCGCCTGCCGACGCCGGATGCGTACCTGAATCTGGTGCTGGCTCCGCAGACGGCCGGGCGGGTGGGCGAAGGGGTGTACCTGCTTGGAGACTCGACGCCGCTGTACACGTTCAATGCGGTGGGCGGGGCGCGAGCAGGGGTGGCGTCGACGGTGGTGTATCACACGACCTGGGACGCCTCGCCGCTGGGCTCGGCGATGGCCGCGGCGCCGGGGGATCCGCGGGCGTGGTCGCTCTGGCTGCGAGAGATGGGCGTGCGGTACGTGCTGGTGAACTTCGACGAGTTGGCGCGGCTGGTGACGCGCGATCGGTATTACGATTCTCGGGTGACGCCGGAGAATCTCCGGCTGTGGCTTACGTCGCCGAGCTCGGGGCTTGAGCGGGTCCGAGCGTGGCCAAGTCCGGGCGCCGGCGAAGGCGTGATGAGCGGCAGGGCTCTGGTGCGCATCACGATCGATCAGCCGGACGTGCGCGAGTCCGGGGTGGGGCCATGAGCGGCGCGGGAGGAACATCCCGGGAGGGCGGGCGCGGGCTGAGGGCGATTGCGCAGATCCTTGGGTTCGTGATCGGTCTTGGGCTGCTGGGGTATTGCGTGCACGTGGCGGTGAAGCCGCAGAATCAGCAGCAGCTCGCGAAGCTGCTGGCGGCGCCGGCGCATGAGAAGCTTGCGCTCATCGGGTTGTCGATGGTGGTCGTGCTGATCTCCGGGAGTGTGTTTCACGCGGCGCTGCGCCCGGTTCGTCGATTGCGATGGCTGGACGTGCAGGCGATCAACGTGATCGCGTGCCTGCTGGCGCTGCTGCCGATGAAGCTCAGTCTGGTCTTCCGCGTGCTGGTGCACAATCGGCGAGACGGAGTTCCGGTGCTCACGATCGGTGCGTGGTTCGTGGCGATCTCGGCGGTGATGGGGGCGGTGGTCGGGCCCATTCTGCTGGTGACGATGTGGCGGCAGACGCCCGACGGGTTCTGGCTGGCGGGGTGCGCTGCCGGGGTGTGCGCGGCGGCGGGAGCGATGCTCGCGTGCGCCCGGGCTCTGCGGAACGAGCGCGTGTGGGCGCGCGTGGCCGGGTTCTGGGTGCGTCTGCCGATGCCTTCGATGCTCAAGTCGGCGGCGCTTCTGGAGCGAGGCCACGAGGGTGTGCGGATGCTGGGCGACGCGCGCTCGGTGTGGATGGGCGTGGGTCTTCGAACACTGGACATCTGCGTGCAGGCAGGGCGGTTCAAGATCGCCGCGGCGATCGTGGATCAGCCGCTGACGTGGGATCAGGCCGTGCTCGCAGGATCGACGTTCTTTCTCATCGGGGCGCTGGCGCCCACCGGCCAGGTCGGCGCGCGGGAGGCGGGTACGGCCGGTTTTCTCGGGGTGGTGCTCTCCGGGATGGACTTCGACGCGCTGGCGATCATCGTGCTGATGATCTCCGCGACGGAGACGGCGGTGCTGCTGGTCGGCTCGATGATCGGGCTCGCGTATCTGCGGCCGGATCGGCTGCTGCGTGGTTCGGCGGGGCGGGAGGGGCGCCTGGCATCGGAGGCCGCCGAGCCGGTCTCGGTGGTCCGGGGTTCCAATGATGAGCCGTGACGTCGGCGTATCTGCCGGATCTTGAAGTTGGCCCACCCCATGCGCATCGCCCTCGCTCAGATCAATCCCACCGTCGGTGACCTGTCGGGCAACACCGCACTGATCGCTCGCGCCGCGGAACGGGCGCGTGTGGCTGGGGCGGACCTGGTGGTCGCGCCGGAACTTGCGGTGTGCGGGTATCCGCCGAAGGATCTGCTGCTCGCCGAGCAGTTTGTCGGCGAGTGTGCGCGGCATGCGCGAGAGCTTGGGGAGCGGCACTCGTCGGGGCTGACGCTGGTCTTCGGCTGCCCGCTGCCGGTGGATCCGGACGACATGGACAAGACGGGGTCGGGCGTCGCCAACGCCTTGCTCGCGTATCGAGACGGGGAGCTCATCGCGTCATACGACAAGCGTCTGCTGCCGACGTATGACGTGTTCGACGAGGACCGGTACTTCGTGGACGGCGATCGCCCGGCGGTCATAGACGTGCCGACGCGCGCGGGGAGGACCTGGCGGGTGGGGCTGTCGATCTGCGAGGATCTGTGGCGGGGGCAGGACGTGGGGTTCGCGCATCGCTATGCGCGCAAGCCCGATCCGGTCGCCGAGCTGTGTGCGACGCAGCCCGATGGGCGTGCAGGGGCGGATCTGATCGTGAATCCATCGGCGAGTCCGTTCGTGCTGGGCAAGACACGGCGGCATCGGGAGCTGCTGCGGGGTCACGCCGTGCAGCGAGGGGTGCATGTTGCAGCGGTGAATCAAGTGGGCGGGAACGACGATCTGATCTTCGACGGTCACGCGTGCGTGTTCGATCCGAGCGGGGCGCTTGTGGCCGCCGGTTCGCGGTTTGAGAGCGATGTACTCGTCAGCGATCTGGAATCAGGCGCTGGGATGTCGGCCGCGGATACGGCGGCGGACGAGGAGCAGTTGTATCGCGCGTTGGTGCTTGGGATCCGTGACTACTGCCGAAAGACCGGGTTTCGATCGGTCGTGCTGGGGCTTTCGGGCGGAATCGACTCGGCGGTGACGTGCGTGCTGGCGGCGGCGGCGGTCGGGGCGGGCAACGTGCTGGGAGTGAGTCTGCCGAGCCGGTACAGCTCGCAGGGCTCCCGCGATGACGCGGCGGAGCTGGCGCGTCGGCTGGGCGTTCGGATGCTGACGGTGCCGATCGAGGAGCCGTTTGCGGCGATGCTTGGGGCACTCGCACCGACGTTCGAGGATCGGCCCGCGGACGTCACCGAGGAGAACCTGCAGTCGCGCTGTCGGGGAACGCTGCTCATGGCGATCTCGAACAAGTTCGGGCATCTGCTGCTCACGACCGGGAACAAGAGCGAGATGGCCGTGGGGTATGCGACGCTGTACGGAGACATGAACGGTGGGCTCGCGGTGCTTTCGGACGTGACCAAGCACTGGGTGTATGCGCTGGCCAGGTGGATGAACGACCATCCCGCGAAGCTGAGCATCGAGGGCTTGAACGGAGCGCCGATACCGGAGGCGAGCATCAGCAAACCTCCTTCGGCGGAGCTGCGCCCGAACCAGACCGATCAGGACACGTTGCCGCCGTATCCGGTGCTCGACGAGATCGTGTCGCGATACGTCGAGCGGCATCAGCATCCCAGGACGATCGCTCAGGAGTCCGGGATCGACGCCCGGACGGTCGCGCGTGTGGTCCGACTCATCGACGTGAGTGAGTTCAAGCGGAAGCAGGCGGCCGTCGGACTGAAGGTGACGAGCGTGGCGTTCGGATCCGGGCGGCGCTTTCCGATCGCGCAGGGATATCGCCCCGATCGCGAGGCGTGAAGGCCAACCCCGGATTCGGGCGGGGTCCGGGCTGAGCGTTCGAAACGTTCAGTGTCCATGCTCGACTTTCATGGTTCTTTTCGGACCACGAGGTACGCTGAAGAGGCGCGGTGGCGGTCGTGCGATCCTGTTCTGACAGGCCGACCTTCGGCGTTCGGGGTGGGCCCTTGACGGAGCGGCGCTCATGACTCAGCTCGCGTCCCAGCTCGGCACACTGTCCAGGCCCACGCACGCAATCCCGCCGGACGAGCCGGTAACGACCCCGACGCCCAAGTTCGTCGGGACACTGGACCAGGCGCGGCGGATCGTGGATCGGACGACCTTCGGCTTCACGCGGTACGAGTGGTCGCTGCTGAACCAGCTCGGAACAGAGGGCTATCTGCGTCGGCATCTGTATCCGGAGCAGATCCCGGACGGCGAGCTTGGGGCGTTTGTTTCGGCGAACTATCCGACGCTCACGATGACGCCGCAACTGCTGTCGCAGCAGGCGTCGAGCAGCGACGTGTCGAATCAGTTGATCCGGGCGCGGCTGATGCGTGCGGTGTTCTCTCGCCGGCAGTTGTTCGAGCGGGTGGTGGAGATGTGGACGGATCACTTCAACATCTGGATCCGCGAGAGCCTGGTGAACTTCCTGAAGACCGCCGACGACCGGGACGTGATCCGGGCCAACGCGTTCGGGACATTTGCGAACCTGCTCTCCGCGAGCGCGCAGAGTCCGGCGATGCTCATCTACCTGAACAATGACACGAACAAGGTTGGACGACCCAACGAGAACTATGCCCGGGAGCTCATGGAGCTGCACACGCTCGGCGTGGACGGCGGATACACGCAGGCGGACGTGCAGCAGGTCGCCAAGTGCTTCACGGGTTGGACGTATTTCGGCTCCAGCGCCGGGACCTCGGCGTACACGTTCCAGTTCAAGTCGACGGACCACGACACGACGCAGAAGATCGTGCTGGGCAACATCATTCCGCCGCGGACGGGCAACTCGGGCCTGCAGGACGGCGTGGACGTTCTGAACATTCTGGCGAACCACGCATCGACGCGGCAGTTCATCGCTCGGAAGATCGTGCGGCATTTCTGGGGACACTCGCCGGAGCAGTCGCTGGTGGACAGCACGGCGGGGGTGTATCTGGCGACGGGGGGCGACATCCGGTCGATGGTCGCGCACGTGCTGCGGCGGACGTATGCGGGCCCGACGCCGCCGAAGTTCAAGCGGCCGATGCACCTGCTGGCGTCGACGCTTCGGGCGACCAATGCGCGCGTGACCGCGCCAAACAACCTGCAGACTCCGCTGACTGAGGCGGGGCACCTGCCCTTTGACTGGTCGCCGCCGGACGGGTTTCCCGACACGCTGGAAGCGTGGACGGGACTTCTGCTTGCGCGGTGGAACTTCGGCGCCCGGCTCATGAACAACGACTGGTGGAACTCCACGACGCAGCTCGGGATCACGGTGGACACCGCGCCGCTCATCGGCACGGCGGTGACGGCATCGGGCGTCGTGGCCAAGATCAACGAGGCGATGTTCAACGGCACGCTCCGCTCGGCCGAGCGGGCGCAGCTCGAGAGCTACCTGCTCCCCAACAACCCGAGCGCGTCCACGATCCGTGAGGCGTTCGGCCTTGCGGCGAGTCTGCCGGCGTTTCAGTGGTACTGAAGCCGGCCGATATGCCGGTCCCGGCTCACGATTGTCCACGGTCCCCGAGACTTCAGCGAGGTTCCCATGTCCGAGCACGTCCACGATGCCTGCGCCTGCACGGAGTACAACCGTCTCTCACGCCGACAGTTCATCGGCTGGTCGGGCGTTGCCGCGGCGGGTGCGTTTTCGGCGCCGGCGTGGATGCCGCGGGTGTCGTTCGCACGCGACTTCTCGAACCGAGACGTCATCGTGAGCATCTATCTGCGGGGCGGAGCGGATGGGTTGACCCTGTGCGTGCCGTACAACGATCCGGCGTACTACACGGCGCGGCCGACGATCAACGTCGCGCCCGCCGGGGCCCCGGGCGGGTGCGTGAATCTGGATTACACGTTCGGCCTTCCGCCGGCGATGGCGGCGCTGCACGCGATGTACGCGGCGGGGCACCTGTGCGTGGTGCATGCGACGGGCTCGACCGACCCGACGCGATCGCACTTTGACGCGCAGCGATTCATGGAGGTCGGGAAACCGGCGGACCCGACGATCTTCACAGGGTGGCTGGGGCGACACATCGCGAGCGTCGCCCCGGCCGATCCGACCGCACCGGTGCGGGCGATCGGGATCGCGTACCAGCTCCAGCAGCAGCTCGTGGGCGCCAGCCGAAGCGTGCCCGTGCCGGACATGACGACCTACACGCTCCGGGGCTCGTCGACGACGCGGGCGGCGCGGCAGACCTGGCTGGACGCGACGTACGACCTGATATCGGTCGATCCGGTGCGAGCGGCGGCGGACAACACGATGTCGACGATCACCAAGCTGGCGCAGGTGAATGCCGGCGCGTACACGCCGCTTGGGACCTATCCCTATCCGCCGACCTCAGGCACGGGCGCGAGCTCGTTCAGCAAGGCCATGAGGCAGACGGCCGCGCTCATCGCCGCGGACGTTGGCGTTGAGGCGGTGGCGATCGACAAGAGCGGATGGGACACGCACTCAGCGCAGGGCTCGACAACGGGGACGATGGCGACGCACATGTCGGACCTCGCCGAGACGCTGCGGGCGTTCTATGAGGACGTGATCATCGCACGGAACAAGAACGTGACGATCGTGATCATGTCGGAGTTCGGAAGGCGCGTGGCGGAGAACGGATCGCGCGGGACCGACCATGGACATGGGAACGTGATGTTCCTCGTGGGCAAGAAGATCGTGGGCGGGCAGGTGAAGACGATCTGGCCGGGGCTGTCGAGTCTGTACCAGAACCTGGACTTGCAGGTGACGATCGACTTCCGGGACATTCTGGCGGAGATCGTGTCCAAGCGGCTGGAGAACCAGGCGCTGGCGACGGTGTTCCCGGGGTACACGCCGACGTTTCGGAACATCGCGATGGTGTGAGGCGTGCGGCACGCCGCGTTGCTGAGGGTGCCGCCCGACCGGACAAGCGGGCGGCTTCCGCGGTCCTGACGCGAGTGAGCGCAGACGCTCAAGGACTGTGTTCGCGGGGGCTCATCGGGCTCACCCCGCGTTGCGATCGGGGGGCGTTCTTTGGCATGGGGCAAGGGTCGGACGCCGA
>DHLW01000024.1:0-473 GCA_002405485.1 Phycisphaerales bacterium UBA4658 | reverse complement strand
GGCATGGGGCAAGGGTCGGACGACGAGGATGGGCCTGGGAGGAGGCGGGTAACGACCGGGGGGACCGGCGGGCGGGGTCTGTTATTGATTGTATTGATGCATATAGTCATTCTGATTGATTGGATTGATTGCTCGGGCCGGGCGATGCTTGTTCGTCAACACTGGACCTTTCACGGAGTCAGCCGCCCATGTCGAGCCCATCGAACCCGTTCAACGCGAAGCGCACCCTGAATGTCAATGGCAAGTCGTACACCTATTTCGCGCTCGCCGCGCTGAAGGAGAAGGGCGTGGGGCGTGTGGACGCGTTGCCGTTCTCGATCAAGGTGTTGCTGGAGAGCATGCTGCGGAACGTGGACGGGTTTGTGGTGAGCGCTGATGACGTGAGCGGGCTGGCGAACTATGACGCGAAGAAGCCGGCGCAGGTGGAGCTCCCGTTCATGCCAGGGCGGGTGGTGCTGCAGGACTTCACGGGC
>DHLW01000020.1:10786-16781 GCA_002405485.1 Phycisphaerales bacterium UBA4658 | reverse complement strand
GAGCAAGCGCGCACACGGAAACGACCGATAGCATCGTGCACCTGTCTACCTGTTCCTGAATTCAAGGCATCCAACGCCGTATCAAGGATTACCCGATGCTCGCGCATTCCCTGGTTGCCGTCGTGGGCCTGATCGCTGCTGTCACCCCCAGTTTCGGGCAGGGCGGTGCCAATACCCCGGCTCCTGCGGCCTCTGCAACGCTGAGCGAGCCGTTCCGCATGGACTCGGTCGGGCTGTCGGTTCGATTCCCGGAAGGGTGCCAGGTTTCCTCCAACCGGATCGGCGGCCGGACCACCGCCCAGATTCGTCCCGCCGACGGCACCTGGAATCTGAACATCCAGACGCCCGTCTCCTCCAAAGAAGACGGCACGATCCAGGAGGCCCTCGATCGGACAGTCGCCCTCATTCAGGGGTCCTTCGGCGTCGTCGATCCGGATCAACGCAACGTGGTCGAGACCCAGGCCCAGATCCTGGAACGCACCGACAACCTCAAGCTCCCCGGTGGCTCCGCAGGCCGGGTCTACGTGAGCATTCCCCGAGGCGACAGAACCCGGCTCGTCAAGGGCTACACCATCTTCCAGCCCCAGCCCAAGCAGTACGTCATCTTCGAGTTCATCTGCCACGAGTCAGACTTCAAGTCGCTCAAGTCCACCTACGAGACGATCGTCGGCACAGCCACCTTCGAGAACGCCCGCGACGTCATGATGGCCCGCGGCGCAACGATCAAGGCTGGCGCCAGCGTGCTCGCCGAGATGAGCGAGGCCGACTACGACGCCATCCTCAATGACAAAGAACTCTGGTATCGCTGGTACATCCCCTCCGAAACCGGCGCGTCCATGGACGCACGCGAGCTCGGATACCGGGGCGTGCGCGTCTGGCGCGGCAAGCGCGGCGAGATCACCCCCGGCAAGCCCCGCACCGCCTGGACCAAGGCCGATCAGCAGGACGGATACCTCGCCCAGGTCCGCGCACGTGTCCTGATGGACAAGGGCGCCGTCGACACCGTGGCCATGTACTTCATGACCCCCGATCGCCAGGAAGAGTGCTGGACGATCACCACCAGCGTCAAGGACGAGCGCGGCAACGAGGCCGGGCACGCCAGCGAGACCGGCGCTCGCATCAAGGACGACATGACCATCGTCGCCACCGCCAGCGGCAAGCCCGCCGTCACCATCAAGCCCCCCATCATGGGCGAGGGGTACATCAGCCAGTTCGAAACCGTCATCATGCCCCGCCTGCTCGTCCGCAAACGGCTCGCAACCGACCTCGGCTTCTACTGCTACCAGCGCAACCCCGGCGAGGCCGGCGGGACGATCTCCTTCCGACGCGACACGCTCACCCAGGAAGGTCGCATCTGGACCGTTGCGACGATCTTCCGCGAGGAAACCAAGCCGCAGGTCTCGACCTACTCCGAGTCCGGCGAGCTCCTGAGCTCAACGCTCCCCGATGGCAGCGTCTGGGAGCCCATGGAGCTGTCCACGCTCAAGCGCCTCTGGCAGAACAAGGGCCTGCCGACAGACCGCTGAGCCCATCGAATCCCCTGACCGCACGCCCCAAACGGGCGCAACGAACGTTTGCGTCCGGCGGCGCGTTGCCGTACAACTCTGTCCATGAAGATTGAGCGCACGCGGCTAGAACGAACTCGATCGGGACTCGCCGGCACGCTGGCTCTCGCGCTGGCCATCGGCATCGCCGGGTGCGCGAGCACGGCCCGGATCGATGAGCGCAGAGTCGTCATCCAGGGCGTCACGCCCGACATCCCAACGCCCTACGCGGTCATCGACGGCAAGGAGACCCAGCCCCCGCCCATCCCCATGGGCAACCCCGCGACCATCCGCAGAATCCTCGACGAGGGGCGGTATCGCAACCAGGTGATGAATCACCTGCGGCACCTGACGCAGACCATCGGCCCACGGCTGACGGGCTCGACGGCGGAAGAACAGGCCAACATCTGGACCATGCAGCAGTTCCGATCCTGGGGACTGAACGCCGAGCTGCACCGCTGGGGAGACATCGCCACCCGCTTCGACCGTGGCCCCAGCTTCGGCAAGATCTACGCCAAGAACGAGGCCGCCACGCGCCGGCGACGGGGCGAGAATGCCGAGGAGCCCAAGCCCGACGAGTGGCGCGCCGTGCGCGATCTGCAGTTCACCACGCTGGCGTGGACCTCTGGCACCGACGGACCACGGCGCGGGCCGGTGGTCATGATGCCCGACAGCCAGAGCGAGTACGAGGCGATCAAGCCGAAGCTCAAGGGCGCGTGGGTGCTGCTCAAGCCGATGAGCATCGAGGGCCGCGGCGGGGTCCGCGGGCCCGGGCAGATGGCCGGCGACCGATTCCTGGCTCGCATCGACGCTCGCAAGAAGGTGGCAGACGGAGCCGATCCAGCGTCGCTCCCGATCGAGGAGCGCGTGATCTTTGACGGCATCCACGGGTTCATCACCGCCGCCCAGGACTCCCGTGACCGCGTGTGGACCACCGCAACTCCCAAGTGGCGCGAGCGGCCGCTGAGCGAGATCCCGCCCGACGTCGAGGTCACCATCCGGCAATCGGATTACGACAACATGCGCACCCGCATGAGCGAGGGACGCGAGTTCGAGGTCGAGTTCGATCTCAAGCACACCCTCATCCCCGGGCCCATCCCGGTGTACAACACCATCGCCGAGATTCCCGGCACTGAACGCCCGGACGAAGTCATCATCATCTGCGGGCACATGGACTCCTGGAACGGCCCCGGATCCCAGGGGACCATCGACAACGGCACGGGCACCGCGGTCACCCTCGAGGCCGCCAGAATCCTCATGGCCGCCGGCGCAAAGCCACGCCGAACCATCCGCTTTGCGCTCTGGACCGGCGAGGAACAGGGCCTTCTCGGCGCCCGGCAATATGTGAAGGATCTCGGCCCGGCGGCACAGAAGATCTCCGCCGTCTTCAACGACGACGGAGGCACCAACTCGCAGGGCGGGCTGAAGGCCACCGCTGACATGGCGCAATATCTCGCCGCGGCGACCGCACCGGTGAACGGCGTGTTCTACGACACCGCCGACGGTAAGCCGCTGCGTGTGAACATCCAGGTCGTCGAACGCTTCCCGCGCTTCGCGTCCAGCGATCACTTCGCATTCGTCGAAGTCGGCGTGCCGGGCTTCTTCTGGGATGAGGTCGGTCGCAGCGACTATGGCTGGGGATGGCACACGCAGAACGACAAGTTCGAGCTCGCCATCCCCGAGTACCTGATGCAGTCCGCCACCTGCGCCGCGATCACGGCGTACAACCTCGCCAGCGCGCCCGACCTGCTCCCACGCGTCCCAGTCCCCGCAACCGACAAGGATCGCGACGCCGCCACCGCCGCACCCTCCAGCTTCGGCGTGACCCGCTAAGACGGTCATCAACGCCGATTCTGTGGATTCGACCATTGTGATTGGTCACGCAATTCTGTTGCAGGTCCTGAAACCGCTCCGCACCCCCGCGTCGAATCGACACCGCGAGGGGCGCGAGTGAGTGTGTTCGCGGCGTGTGGGCCGCGACCCGATGGCTCGTTCTGAGCATCGTCGGTGCCGGTTTTCATCATCTTGTACGTGCGAGCACGAAATGCCGCAGGGTGTCCTGCGCCTTCGTCTCCCGTCAGGGCTTGACTCGTCCCGATCCGTTTCGGACGCGCGTCCGATGGGTCGAGTGTCTTCCCGTCGCGGCTTCGGTTCTCTCCCCGATGCAGCGGCGGTGTTTGGTCCTTTGTCTCTCTCGAAAGGACGTTTCTCATGCAGGTGCAGCAAGCGATCTCCATCGTGGCCTCTTTGGCCTTGGCAGCTTCCGCGTCCGCCAGCGTGCGTGTCATCCACGCCTCTCCGGACACTCCCCCCGTCGATGTGTACGTGAACACAACTCCGGGCGCGGGCGCTCCGAACTTCACCAACCTCGCGTTCCGGCAGGCAACGAGCTATGTCCCGCTTCCCTCGGCGAACTACCGCTTCCGCGTCACGCCCTCGGGCGCGACCTCGCCCGTTCCGATCGACGCCACCGCCGCCATCGACGGCGCAACGGATTACACCATCGCCGCCATCGGTCTGCTGAGCGGAACCCCGGCGATCTCGCCCCTCGTGCTCGTCGATGACAACACCATCAATCCCACGCAGGCACGCGTCCGCTTCGTGCACGCCTCGCCCGACGCCCCCGCCGTGGACATCTTCGCCGCCGGCCTCGTCACGCCGGTCTGGGACGCCGTCTCCTTCGGCACCAGCGGCGGGTACCGCACGCTCAACCCGGGCTCGTACAACCTCGAGGTCCGTCTGGACGCCGGTGGCGGACTGGCTCTGAGCATCCCCAACCTCGTGCTCGACGCCGGCAAGGTGTACACCGTCTTCGCCGTCGGCCTGGTCGGCAACGGCACGCTCGCCGCTCAACCCTTCGTCGACGCGATTCCCTCTCCAGCCGCCGCGGGCCTGCTCGCCGGGCTCGGTCTGATGGGTCTGCGTCGGCGCCGGGCAAGCTGATCGTCCCGCCCCACAAGCCACCTTCCGAGAGCGCGGGGTCGCGATGACCCGGCGCGGACCGCCCCGGGGGATTCCGGTCAGTTCCCCGGGGCGGTCGTCTCTTTCTGCGCACACGCCCGGGGGCATTGGACTCCGCCCGGGCCGATACACTCCCGGTCATGGCCGTGGAACGTCTGGTCTCTCCCGTCGCGATGTCCACCGACCTGCCCGAGCAGGAGCGCAACTGGTCGCTCCGCCCGCGGCGGCTTGGCGAGTATGTCGGGCAGAGCGACCTGGTCGAGCGGCTGGCGATCACCATCAAGGCCGTCCGGGCCCGCAACGAGCCCATGGAGCACGTCCTGCTGCACGGCCCGCCCGGACTCGGCAAGACCACGCTTGCGCACGTCATCGCCGAGGAAATGGGCGGATCCTGCCGGGTGCACGTGACCAGCGGCCCCGCGCTCACGCGCCCGACCGACCTGGTCCGGGTGCTGTGCTCGCTGGGTTCGGGCGACGTGCTGTTCATCGACGAGATCCATCGCGTGCCCGTGGCCGTGGAGGAGTTCATCTACCCGGCGATGGAGGACTTTGTCATCGACATCAAGGTCGAGCAGGGAATGCACGCGCAGACCATCCAGAAGAAGCTGCAGCCCTTCACGCTCATCGGCGCCACCACCCGCGCGGGCATGGTGAGCTCGCCGCTCCGGTCCAGATTCGGGATCACCCACAGCTTGAGGTACTACGACGCCCAGGAGCTGCTTGTCATCCTCAAGCGCTCGGCGGGCCTGCTCAACGTGCCGGCGACCGACGACGGGCTTGCCGGCATCGCGCGGCGCTCGCGCGGCACGCCGCGGATCGCCAACCGGCTCCTGCGACGGGCCCGCGACTATGCCCAGGTCAAGGCCGACGGCAACCTCACGCCCCGCATCGTCGAGGACGCGCTCGCGCTGGAGGGCATCGACGCGCTTGGGCTGGACGAACTGGACCGGTCCTACCTCCGGACCATCGCCACCACCTACGCCGGCGGACCCGTCGGTCTCGAGGCGATCGCGGCGACGCTGAACCAGGACTCGGGAACGCTGGAAGACGTCGTGGAGCCCTTCCTCCTGCAGATCGGATTCGTCGCTCGCACCCGTCGCGGCCGGGCCCTGACGCCCCCGGGCGCGGGCCACATCGGCATGCCGGCGCGGGCCGCGTCGGCGGAACTGTTTGAGTAGGCCCGGCCCCGGGGGTCGGACGTGTCGGGCGTGGTCGGCGGGTTATGCTTGCACGCGTGACTCCGACCGCCGAGCTCATCCAGCCGGAGATCGCCGAACTGGTGCGCGAAGGCGCGTATAGCGAGCTGCGCGCCGCGCTCAAGGGCATTCCGCCGGCCGACATCGCGGACATCATCTGCTCGCTCGAGCCGGATCAGCGGGCCGTCTGCTTCCGGTTTCTGCAGCGCGACGACGCGGGCGAGGTGTTCGCGTATCTCTCGCCCGAGCTGCAGGAAGACCTGGTGATGCAGCTCGGGGATGCCGCTCTGCGCG
>DHLW01000020.1:464-10595 GCA_002405485.1 Phycisphaerales bacterium UBA4658 | reverse complement strand
GGTCGCGCAGCGGCTGATCGGGTCGCTCCCGCCCGAGGCCCGCCGCACCACCCAGGCGATCCTGGGATATCCGCCCAAGAGCGTCGGGCGACTCATGAATCCGGACTACGTGCGGATTCGCCCGGAATGGAGCATCGCCCACGCGATCGACCACATCCGGCGTTACGGCAAGGACGCCGAGACCATCAACGTCGTCTACATCGTGGATGACAAAGGCGTGCTCATCGATGACATTCGCCTGCGGACGCTCCTGCTGGCGGATCCGGAGTCGAGCGTCGAACAGTTGATGTCCCGGAACTTCGTCGCCCTCAGCGCCGATCAGCCGCAGGGCGAGGCCGTCCGGCTGATGGCCCGGTACGACCGGATCGTGTTGCCTGTCGTCGACTCGCGCGGGGTGCTGCTGGGCATCGTCACCGCCGACGACGTCGCCGACGTCGCCGAAGAAGAAGCGACCGAGGACATGCAGAAGATCGGCGGTACGGCGGCCCTTGAGACGCCGTACATGCAGGCCGGCGTCCTCGAACTCGTCAAGAAGCGGGCGCCCTGGCTGGCGCTGCTGTTCATGAGCGAGCTGCTCACCACCAGCGCGCTTGGCTATTTCGAGGACGAGATCGCCCGGGCCGCCGTCCTGGCCACGTTCATCCCGGCCATCATCTCCTCCGGCGGCAACTCCGGCTCCCAGGCCTCGACGCTGGTCATCCGCGCCCTGGGCCTGCAGGAGATCACGCTCCGCGACTGGTGGCGCGTGCTCAGACGAGAACTTGCCTGCGGCGCCATGCTCGGGCTCATCGTCGGCGCCATGGGCTTCATTCGCATCAACGTCTTCGGATTCGCCGGGTGGTTCTCCCGAGGGTCGCCCGAGCAGGAGCACTTCACCATCCTCGCCGTGGCCATCGGCGTGACGCTGCTCGGCGTGGTGCTGTGGGGCAGCATCATGGGTGCGATGCTCCCGTTCATCCTCAAGCGCTGCCGACTCGACCCCGCGGCCAGCAGCACGCCCTTTGTCGCCACGCTCGTGGACGTGACGGGCATCATCATCTACTTCACCACCGCGATGGTCATCCTCTCGGGAACGATCCTCGCAAACCGGGACTCGGCCAAGGCCTCGCATCGCTTCGAGTCCGACGCGGGCTCGTTCCTGATCTACACGAACACCCGGGGTGAGCCGATTTCCGCGCAACGCGTGGATCCGGCCCAAACCCGCTTCCCCATCACACCCATGTCGGCCCCGCCAAAGGCCGAAGGCCCTCCCTGAGAAACACACGGGGCCCAGCGTTTCCGCTGGACCCCGTGAGGCGGTGTGCCGCCGCGTGTGTGTGTGGTGTGTGTGTGTGTCCGGCGGTCTGCTCGCTCAGGGGCAACCGGCAAACCAGAGATTCAGGAACTCGAAGATGTCCGAGACCCCCGACCCGCCGCCATCCAGGTCGGTGCGGGGATCGCTCGCGAACCAGGCGTTGAGGAACTCGAAGATGTCCGAGACGCCCGCCGAGCCGGAGTTGTCGAAGTCCGCGACGCAGCCGGTCGAGGCCGTGAACTCGTACGCGCCGATGTCCACCACCGGAGCCCCGCCCAGCCCCGAGTCCGCGACGGCCGGTGCGTCGGCCAGACGCGGATTGCCGTCCAGATCGAGGGCGACACTCGTGCCCACGGGCGAGGGCACGGCCGCGTTGTCGCCCGCGTCGATCGCCGGCGAGGTGCTCAAGAGGCGGTAGTCTCCGTTCACACCCGTGCCGTTGACAAAGCCGGGACTCACCGTGAGATTCCCCGCGCCGGGATATCCGCCCTGCACGATGGAGCGCTCGACGCTGATGGTCTGCCCGATGGGGATCAGCGGCGCGCCGATCTGCTGCACCGCGTTGCCCGTCACGATGGTGTTGCGGACGTTCAGCGTGCCGGTGATCAGCGCATCAAGCCGGATGCCCATGTTCAGGTTTCCGACGATCGTGCAGTTGGCGATCGTGGTGGTCGCGGGCTCGGAGGCGTTGGCGACGAACACGCCCTCGACGTTTCCGACAAACAGCGAGTTGGAGATCACCGTGGTGCCCCCGCTGGCAAAGACCCCGATCCCGATGGACGCCGACCCGCGGAACTCGTTGCGATCAAACACCCCCGAGCCGCCCTGATCCTGCGTGTAGATGATCGACGAGTTCCGCGAGTTGATGAACGTGCAGTTGGTGACCTTGATCTCGCTGTTGCTGAACGCGGGCGTCGCGACGAAGATGTCTCCCGCAGAATCGCCCTCGTTGCTCTCGAAGCGCGTGCCCGTCACGGTGAGCCTGACATCCCCGCTGGCCAGCGCGATCGTGATCGGCGACCGCACCCCGCCGTTGCCGATGAACTCCGAGTCCTCCACCGTGACATCGGTCAGCCCCAGCGGCTGGATCACCGCGCCGAAGTTGTCCTCGAACCGCGTCCGACGCACCGTCAGCACACCGTTGGAGGGCGAGATGCAATCCAGCCCTTCAGAAAGATCACCGTTGCCCGTCAACACCGAGTCTTCGATGAGGATCGTCGCCGGCGCGGAACGATCGCACGTCCGCAACACCGCACCGACGCTCGCCGTGCGACCCGGAGAGGGCACGTTGCCGTTGTCAGCGATCGTCGATCGACGGATGGTGAGCGAGCCGCCGGAGAGGAAGAACGCCCCGCCAAGGTCCGCCGTGTTGTCCCGCACCACGCACTGATCCAGCTCGATCCCGCTGCTCGTGCCCAGGATCGCGCCGGCAAAGATCGTGATCGATCCGTTGCTCCCGCAGATCAGCCCGCGCTCACCCCGCCCGCCGCGAAGCGTCACGCCCTGGAACTTCACGTTGGGCGAGTCGGTGATCTTCGCGATCGTCCCGCCTCCCTGGATCCCGATCGTCACATCCGCCGGATTGCCCGTGGAACTGCGGATCGTCAACGACCGCCCCACCAGCTCAAGCTGCTCGGCATACTGCCCGGGCGCCAGCACGATCACGTCCTGATCCGTCGACGCATCGATCGCCGCCTGAATCGACGTGAATGCACTGGGCACCAGCAGGTCCGCCGCCAAGGCCTGGCCGCCCCCTCCAGCGCCACAACCCGCCAAAACCGTCAAAATGGCCGTCCCGAACCGGTTTCGTGTTGAAATCTGTGTCTTCATGGTCAATGCTCCTGTGGAATGAATCCCCGCAACTTCTCTTCGAGAATACTCGAGGGTCGGATTCGGTCCATTGCGAATAATTCCAACTCTCCTTGGGCGATATGATCCATACACAAACCAAAACTCATCGCACGGGCCTCCTTCCCCGTCGCGAGCCACCGCTCAAGCTCGATGTGCTGATGCCCCAAGACGAACCAACACCCGTCAATCTTCCCGAGCAACTGCTCGCGTCTGCCGCCCGCTTTCGGCTGGCCCTCGCCCGCGGGCTGGATCTGGTCGCCCCGCCGCCCCGTCGACCGACCGATGTGCAGCGTGCTCTGGGCATCGACAAGTCGCTCGCCAGCCGGCTTCACCGTGCGTCGCTCGAGGACGAGCCCATCGAGGCCGTGCTCGACGGAGCCGGGGTGCAGGGGCTGCTCCAGGCCCTGGATCGACTGGAAGCCCGTGTGCTCGCTGACGCTCAGCACCCGCCGCCACAGGATCACGCCGCGACGCTCCGTGATCTGCGCGAGGCGATCCGGGCCTTTGCCGACATCTGCGACGCATTTCCGGACGGACGGATCGGGCTGGAAACCGTGATGGCCGACCAGATGCCCGAGGTTCGGAAGGTCGCCGAACGCAAGGCCCGACGCGCGGTCTTTCAGGCCCACACGTTCCTCATGGGCTTCTCGCAGGAAGTCGCGTATCGCGCTTTCATCCGCATCCCCACAAAGAACAGCCCGGATCACATCGATCTCATCTACGTCGATCTGTGCATCGGCATGGTGAAGCTCCGCAAGGGCATCACGGCGTACTACAACGGCGTCTCCAACGTCGCGACCGAAGAATGCTCCGAGGCCACGCTCACCACCGTCGACGGATCAACCGGGCCCTTTGAGCCCATGGACTTCGTCCTCCCCGACCGGTGCAACATCGAGATGTCCAGGGTCGAGCTGCGAAAGCGCGGTCCCGCGACGATCTTCGTCATGCCCAGCTCTCATCCCGTTCTCGCCCCGCCGGTGGACATCGGCCTGGTCCATGGCATCCGGTGTGCGGCGTATCGCGTCGCGCGGCCGGAGATGTCGTTCGAACGCCACTTCGTCATCATGCGCAAGCCCGTCCGCACGCTCGTCTGGGACGAGATCTCCGACCCCGCCGTCGTTTCCGCGCCGCCCGAGATCACCGCCAGTTTCGCCAGCGGACCCGGCGCCCTTCCCACCACGCCGGAACTCGACACCGTCTATCCGCTGAACCAGCCCGAACGCTTCGAACCCCTCGGCTCCGGCCTCACGCGCCTGGCCAGCAGCGACGTCCCCGACTGTCCGGGACTCATCAAGGGCGTGCTCGCCCGCGCCGGCATCGACCCCTCCCGCCTCAGCGCCCACCGCCTCCGCATCGAGTACCCCGTCCCTCACACACGCTATGTCGCCTGGCATCGACTCCTGGACGCGCCGCGGACCTGAAGCAGCAGTCAGACCCATGCACAAGGGCGTGCCCCGCGGCACGCCCCTGGTCTGCGACTGAGATCAATCAGCCCGTCACGGGCACCCGGCAAACCACAGGTTCAGGAACGCGAAGATGTCGCCCACGGCGATCCCCCCGCCATCCACGTCCGCCGCGGGATTGCCCGCGAAGAAGTCGTTCAGGTAGTCGAAGATGTCCTGCGTCTCCACGACGCCGTTGCAACTCTGGTCCGCACGGCAGAGCGTCACCTGCGCCGCGCTCGACGTGATGCTCCCGCAGTCGCTGGAGACGATCACGTCGTAGCTACCGGTGGTGGTGGCGTTCACGAGCGGAATGTTCAGCGTCGATCCGGTCGCCATGTCCACGTTGTTCCCGTTCCGACGCCACTGGAAGCCCGTCGCCCCGGACGCGGTCACGCTGAGCGTCACACCCTGCCCGCGGCAGCTCGCCTGGGACTGCGGCTGCTGGGTGATGCTCGGGGCCGCGCCCTGAGAGAGCGATACGACCGACGACGTGATCGACCCGCAAGTGCCCGTGATCACCACGTCATAGTTCCCGAAGTCGCCCGGGCCGACAGGATCGATCGTCAGCGTGGGGCCGTTCGGACCGCCCAGGTTGGAGCCGTTGCGACGCCACTGATAGCTCACCGCGCCCGACGCGACCACGCTGAAGGCAGCGCTGTCGCCCGGGCACACCACCGCCGGCTGCGGCTGCTGGCTGATCGAGGGCGCACCCGCCTGAACGTTGATCACCGCGCTGGACGTGCTCGCCTGCCCGCACCCGGTCTCGAAGATCGCGTCATACGTGCCTGCATCCGCCCCGCTCGCCGAGGGGATGAACAGCGTCTGCGAGATCGCGTCGGGAATGATCTCCCCGTCCTTGCGCCACTGCACCTCCGCCGCGGGCTCGCTCAGGACCACGGAGATCGTCAGCGGCTGGCCCGTGCAGATCGTCTGCGAGACCGGCTGGGTCACGATCGTGAACGGATCGAGGATGTTCACGAACACGAACGAGCTCGACGCGTTGCCGCAGGGGTTCGAGATCGCGCAGAAGTAGTTCCCCGACTGGCTCGCGTTCACGTTCGTGAGCGTCAGCGTCGGCGAGCTCGGCGCGCCCAGAGAGACCCCGTTGCGACGCCAGTCGTACACCAGGTTCGTCCCGTTCGCCGCGATCGTGAGCGTCAGCGTCTGCCCGGTGCACAGGTTCTGCGGCTGGGGCTGCTGCGTGACCGTCGGCGACACGCACGGCGTGCCCACAAGGAACCCGTTGGTTGCCGTCACGTTGCCGCTGGCCGTCCCGGACCCGTCAGAGTTCGTGATCGTCAGGTTGCGGGCGCCGTTGGGCGCGCCCGCGGAGATGTTCAGCGACAGCCCGGTGATCTGCGTGCCCATGCTGTTCACCACGGGCGTGCCCGTCACCGTCACGCCCGTCCCGGAGACGGCCACCTGAGACGCGCTGGTCACCCCGCGGAAGTTCACACCGCTGATAGAGATCGGCACGACCTGACCCGGCGCGCCCACGCTGGGCGAGATCGACGAGATCGACGCCTGGGCGCCGAACACCACGAGATCGATCGTGTCCGTGCCCGTAAGCCCGTTGGAGTCGGTGACGCGCAGCGTGATCGGATACGTTCCGTTGGACACATAGGTCTTGCTGGTCTGCGAGATGCCCGAGTCCTCCGAACCGCCGAACAGCCCGTCACCGTCCAGGTCCCACGCGTACGAGGTGATCGTCGCGGGGTTGGACGTCGCCCCGGCAGTGTCGGTCGTGAACGAGTTGATGTTGCCGATGAAGTGGCTCGGCGTGCCGGCGGCGATCCGCTTGCTCAGCCCGGCGATCGCGACCGGCGGCGCCTTGGACGTGCCCACCCGGATCGTCATGTCGTACAACTGCACGAACTGGTTCGCGGTGGTGTTGGGCCCGACGTCCACGACGCGCACCCAGTATGTCCCCGCCGCAAGGTTGTTTGCCGTCAACACCTCGTTGACGCCGGCGGCCGCGCTGCTTGCGGTCTGCAGCACCGTCGCGCCGTTCACGCCGCCGCGGAGCTCCACGTTCAGGTTTCCCGCCGCCTCGGCGTTGCGCGTCGCGGTTGTTCCGCTGCACCCGCTCGACTGCTGCCCCTCGGTGTACGAGCCGCCCTGCGGATCCACCGTGATCACCACGTTCTGCGTGGAGCCGAGGGTGAACCGGAACCAGTCCTCGTCGGTGTTGTTCGGACCCGCCGTGCCGTTGGTCGACAGGTTCCGCTCGATCACCGAGCGCACCGTCGGCGAGGTCAGGTTGCCGAAGTTGAAGGCGTTGGCGCCCGAGTCATTTCCCGCGCGCCGATCCCCGTAGTTCCGCGCCGCAAAGCGGATGTCGTCGATCTGCACGCCGTCGAACCCCGTCGCGAGCTGCGGCTCCATGAGCTTCGTGCCGTTGCACGGCACCGTGTGGATGGCGGCCAGCCCGTGGCCGTGCTCGTGCGCGATCGTGTTCCTGAACGTCAGAAAGTTGTTCGCGGCGGCGCCGAAGGAGTTGCTGACGAACTCGTTGGCATCCAGCACCATGTCCGACCCGTCAGACGGGAAGTAGTTGTACGCGAGCACGCCGAACACGCCGTCCTGAGGCCGAGCGCCGATCCGCAGATTCCCGCGCTGCGTCGCGTTGGCCGTGTTGTTGGTGAACACCGCGTTGTCGTCGGCGACTTCCGTGTACGTCAGCCCGTTGAATCGCCGCCAGGAGGCCAGCCCCTGGCGAATGAACTCCCGACCGCGATCCACCGAGCCGAAGGTGGCGGCCAGATTCGCGCTCAGCGTGTTGCCCCCGCCGTCCCAGCTCACGCCGTCGTTCGGAAACGAGTACGTCAGGTTCGCCCGACTCGCCTGCGCCGAGGTGCCCAGATTCCCCGACCCCGACCAGACCGTCGTGTCGGTTCGGAACCGCGGATCGATGTTCGCGATCGTCGGCGGCAGCATCTGGTACTGCTCCAGAATCCGCTGCATCTGCTCCGGAGTCGAGTTCGGCGAGAAGCACAGCGCACGCCCCTGCGCCGCCTGGATCGCGTCCAGCATGAACAGCTTCTCCAGCATTCTCGGACGACGGTCCGCACGCGAAACCGTCTCCGGCTCGCACACCCCGAACGCCGGCGCCGCCTCGCTTGCCAGCGCCACCGGCGCGCCGCTGCACGCCACAAGCACGCCGATCGCCACGCACCGAGAAGCCGACATGACAACGTCATTCATGGACATGAGCGGTTTTTCCAGGATCAAGAGATACCCACGCCGCGCCGTGCGGCGACTGACTCACCACAACTGCTGCTCCCCGTCCAACGCAGAACACGCAGGACGCCAGGATCGATGGTTCGATGTTCGCACGTGATCCCAAACAGTTCGGCACGATCCACGAAACAGATGAGCATGCCAGCAAATGTCCATGTCGCCACCCAAACAACGTCCAAAAACAACGCTCGCCGTCATTCAAGACGGCGAGCGCGTCGGACTCCCCGAGTTCTCGGCCCACACTCACGCCGGCTGCGGTGCACCGGCGGCGCTCAGCGTCAAAGACCCCTGACGCCGACGACGCACCGGAGCATCCGCGTGGTGCACCTCGGCCAGATCGCTCTGCTGGAACGCCTCGCCGAACCGAAACAGCCGGAAGCTGTTGGCGATCACGAACACGTCGCCCACCACGTGATACAACGCCGCACCGATCAGACCTAGTGACCCGGTCGCCGCAAGCGTCAGGCCAACAATGGCCACCACGATCGAGACCGCGATGTTCTGGGCCACGATCGTCCGTGTCCGCCGCGAGAGCTCGATGAGGAACGGGATCCGCGACAGATCGTCGTTCATGAGCGCCACGCCCGCGGAGTTCGCCGCGATGTCGCTTCCGCCGAGCCCCATCGCCACGCCGATGTCCGCGGCGGCCAGCGATGGCCCGTCGTTGATCCCGTCGCCCACCATCATCACCCGTCGCCCGTCTGCGACGAGATTCTGAATCTGCTCGTGCTTCTCCTCAGGAAGGCACTCGGCCTCGATCGTGTCCACCCCGACGTTCCGGCCCACCCGCTCGGCCACGCTCAGGCGATCACCCGTCAGGATGTCGATCCGGCGCACGCCGAGCTCGCGAAGACGGCTGATCACCGCCTTGCTGTTGGAACGCACCCGGTCCTCCAGCGCCACCACCCCGAGGTACTTGCCTTCGCGGACCACATGAACGCCCGACATGCCCTCGATCCGCCCGGCGCACGCCTCGACTTCCTGGGCGATGTGCGGGAACACCTCCGACAGCCAGCTCGATCGACCGACACAGACCTCGCCCATGCTCGTGCGGGCCCGGATGCCCCGGCCATGGATCTCCTCAAAGTCGTTGCTCCCGTCGGGCTCGATCCGGGCCTGCTTGGCCGTCGCGATGATCGACTTGGCCAGCGGGTGATTCGAGTGCTGTTCGCCGTTGGCCGCCGCCGCCAGCAGCTCCGCGCCCTCCACACCGGCCGCCGGCACCAGCCGCGACACCGCGAATCGGCCCGTGGTGATCGTCCCGGTCTTGTCCATCACGACCGTGTCAACGCTCGCGGCCTCCTCCAGGTAGTTCACCTTCTTCACGAGGATGCCCAGCCGAGCCGCCGCGGCGAACGCTGCGACCACCGACAGCGGGCTTGCCAGCAGCAAAGCCGACGGGCACGCCACCACCAGCGTCGTGAGCGCCCGCTGAAAGGCGTCGGGCTCTCCACGATTCAGGAACCACACGATGAACGCGACGCTCAGCGAGACGGGGACAAAGAACCGCGCGACCTGCTCCACCATGAGCTGCCGCTGCGTCCTGCTCCCCTCCGCCTCGCGGATGAGCTGCGTCACCTTGCCGATCGTCGTGTCCGCACCGACCTGCGTCGCCTTGATCTCGATCAGCGCCGACAGGTTCGTCGTCCCCGCAAACACCGCGTCACCGGGAGACACCTCGTGCGGAATCGCCTCGCCAGTGAGCGCGGCCTGATCCAGCGTTGAGCGGCCCGTGAGCACCACGCCGTCCACCGGCAGGTTCTCACCCGTCCGAACACGGAGCACATCCCCGATCTTCACCTGGCTCACCGACATCTCCACCTCGCCCCCGTCGCGCACCACGCGCGCAACATCCGGCGTCCGGGAGACCAGATCCTCGATCGCTCGCTGGGCTCCCCATGCCCGCTGCCGGACGAACTGATCGGCCACCAGCAGGATGAACGCCAGGAAGCCGGCCACTTCATACTTCGTGATCGCAAGCGACCCCAGAATCGCGATCGCGCACAGCGTCGACGTGCTCGCCTGGCCCTTCCACAACTCCTTCGCCGACGCCACAAACAACGGGAAGCCCAGCAGCAGCGCCCCGATGATCGCCGGGATCTCCGCCACCATGGTCGGGACCGAGCCCTTGAGCAGTGTCTTGCAGATCACCGTCGCCAGCAGCAGCACGCCGCCGATCAGGTACAGCAGCATGTACCGCTCGAGCTTCACGTTGTGATGCGAGCAGCAGACCATGCCCTCCTCATGGACATGGTCGTGCCCATGTCCATGTCCATGCCCATGCCCGTGCCCGTGCCCGTG
>DHLW01000020.1:0-203 GCA_002405485.1 Phycisphaerales bacterium UBA4658 | reverse complement strand
ACCGCCCACCCCCACCCTGACCGCTGGAGCACCCGCCCTTGGCGGCCCGGCTCCACGACCTCTCTCAGCGCGGCCAAGACAGAACGCCCGGCCACTACCGCGATCGTAGATCACTCCCTGACCCGGAGAGATCGCCCCCTCGATACGCCCCGGACCATCTGCGGGTTCTCAGCCGTACACTCGGCGTCCATGTCCCCCCCTCC
>DHLW01000160.1:6056-6176 GCA_002405485.1 Phycisphaerales bacterium UBA4658 | reverse complement strand
TTGTGAATCCACACGCCGCCCGCCCCCCCCACAAGGAACACGTTGAGGCCGGGCACATGCACGGCGACGGTCGTCACGCGCTCACCCGACCGATCAACTGACTCGACGAGTTCCTCGCTC
>DHLW01000160.1:0-5906 GCA_002405485.1 Phycisphaerales bacterium UBA4658 | reverse complement strand
ACCTGCACGAACTCCGCTGACGCGAAGCCGATCTCCTCGTTGCGTTTGAGCAGCACCGGGTGCTCGGGCGTCAGGCGTAGGCGGCCGTTGATGGTGACGAACCCCTCGTGCGTGCCGAGCTTCACACTTCCGACGGTGCCGGTGACGGGCATGAGCGCCGCCTCGGCCCAGGGACGGAGCCACTGGTACTGAGCGCGCCACGGCACGTCGCGGTCCA
The DNA here is from genome assembly GCA_002405485.1 of Phycisphaerales bacterium UBA4658. Taxonomy (GTDB): domain Bacteria; phylum Planctomycetota; class Phycisphaerae; order Phycisphaerales; family UBA1924; genus UBA4658. Next base: position 5,689 of record DHLW01000160.1, on the reverse strand, counting down.
GGCCCGCCACGTCGAGCGCCGCGACACGATCGCCCGGCTGAAGCTTCTCGACCGGCTTGGTCGAACCGTCGGCCAGCACCACCGGTGTGCCCGCGAGCACGCAGTTGGAGCCGGGGCCGGAGCCGCCGGGACCGCTCCCGCCCGGGCCAGAACCACCCGGCCCCGAGCCGCCAGGCCCGGACCCGCCCGGGCCCGACCCACCGGGGCCGCTGCCGCCGCCGCTGGATCCGCCACCGCCCGACGACCCACCGCCCGACGACCCGCCGCCGGACGACCCGCCGCCCGATGAACCACCGGACGACCCGCCCGACGACATTCCAGAGGACATGCCGGAACTGCCACCGGAGGACATTCCCGACGATGCGCCCGACGACATGCCACTCGACGCGCCCGAGGAACTCCCGCCACCGGAACTGCTCATGCCCGATGAGCCCGTGCTCGACGGGGTCTGCGAACTCGTCGGCGTCTGCGACGAGTCGGTGGTCATCCCGCTGGATGACATCGGGCCACACGGAGGTTGGGCTTCATCAGGCGGGAGCGGTGCTGATCCACAGCCCTGCCGATCCCAACGGGCTGTGGATCCACCGCGCCATCGCCGGGGCGCTCAATCGTGATGACATGGCCGAACTGCGTCGTGGCTACAGCCTGGGGATCTACAACTCCCGCGGTGTTCATTCGGTAGATCCAGCGGGAGAGCCAGAGAAGAAGCTCGCTGCTGAGTACATGAAGCGAGCTGAGGATGTTGAGAACGCGGGCTTCCATCGGCTTGCCGTAACACTTCGGGAGGTGGCAGCGACGTATGAACGTGAGGCCGAAGAAATCATCGCGACTCACGCCCGCGAAGAATCGGATGAAAACGACGAATAGGCGTGAAGAAGATGTAGTTCGTGTCCAGTAGCGATGCGCCAAACGCAGATCATGTGGCCTGGCGCTGCTGGGGCTTCGCACTCACAAGCCCAGCTCTCAAGTCGCATCGACGTTTCCACACTGAGCGCTGCTGTGCCCACGAGAGAAGCGCGGCGAGAGGCCGCAGGTCCCGCTCGGTAACGGGGTCGCGGCCCGTGGAGACTGGCTGAAGGTTCAGAATCTCCTCCTGGATGTCGGGCGCGAGGTGCAGCAGGTTCATGATCTGCGTTATCCGCGGCTGCGTGACATCGCATATCCGGGCCAATTCAGACTGGTCGGCGACGACGCCCTTGCGGAGCATTCCGTCGAAGTGAATCGCCAGCGCCATCAGGCGTGCCACGCGGGGCACGCGATTGGGCAGGGCCGTCGGGGCAGCGTCGGGCGCAGAAACGGCCTTGGTGCGCCGGCCGCGTCGAACAAAGTGAATCGGGCGTATGACGGTCGTCATGCAACCTCCTGCAGCTTGCCGCGGCAAAGCGCCGCGATGCCCGTGGGGCGGAATGTCACCGCCACCGTGGCGGCGTCGGCGTCGTATTCGACGCTGGTGAAGATCAATTTCAATACGCGGGCTTGTTCGCGTGGCGAGAGATTCGCCCAGACGCCATCAAACTCTTTGAGGGCCTTTCGAGCCTCATCCCTTGAGATCGCGGTGGCGTCCATCTCGGCAAGCCGTGCCTCAACCTCCCCCAGTCGCTGGCGGGAGTTCGTGATCCGACCATGTGCGTGCGCCAGTTTTCCGGTCACGTCGCTCGACGGGCTGGCGTCAGCGACGAGCGATTGGAGATCCCTTTCGAGCCGCTTCAGCGACGCTTTGAGCTCATCTCGTTCACGCTGAAGCGACGCAGACTCTTCGCCGAGGCAGGTCCTTGTGTCGGCCAGGACACGATCGAGCAGGTCGCGGTCCTCGCCGAGTGAGCGGATTTCATTCACAACTACTCGCTCAATCTCGGCTCCCGGAAGCGTTCTGGCGGGACAGGTGTCGCTGCCGCTCTTGATGGCTTTCACGCAGCGGTAACACCTGTAGAACCGGCCATCCTTGCCATAGAAGGAGTGCGTCATAGCGGAGTCGCACACTTTGCAGCGCAGGAGGCCCCGAAGGAGCGCGCCGTACTTGTTCCGCACCTCCTTGCCACCGGTTCGGCCGTTCTCGCGCATCTGGCTCTGGACCCGTTCGAAGACGGCCGGGTCCACGATCGCCTCGTGCTCGCCGTCGAAAACCTGGTCCTTGTGAACGATTTTCCCGATGAGGATCGGATTGGTGAGAAAGGCGTAGAGCGTCGCACGGTCAAACGGGCGTCCGCCCTTTGCCGCGCCCTTCCTCGTGATGCGTCGCTTGTTTGGCCATCCGCGCCGAGTGAGCTCTGTCACCACCGGCTGCAATGAGCCCTTGTCCAGATACATCTGGAAGATCTCGCGGACGCGGGCGGCCTCTTTGGGGTTGATCACCAGCCGCGGGCTCCCGCCGGACCGGTCGACGTCGTAGCCCAAGACTGGCACGCCGCCAGCCCACTTGCCGCGACGCTTCTGGGCGGCGACCTTGTCGCGGATGCGCTCGCCGATGATCTCGCGCTCGAACTGTGCGAACGAAAGGAGAATGTTGAGCGTCAGTCTGCCCATCGAGCTTGTGGTGTTGAACTGCTGGGTGACCGAGACGAACGACACGCCCTTGCGGTCGAACGCTTCCATGATGCGGGCAAAATCGAGGAGCGACCGGCTCAGAAGATCCACCTTGTAGACGACCACGCAGTCGATCTTCCCGGCCTCAATGTCCCGGAGGAGTTGCTCGAGGGACGGCCGTTCCATGCTGCCGCCGGAGAAACCGCCGTCGTCGTAACGATCGGGGAGGCAAACCCAGCCCTCGTTCTTCTGGCTGGCGACGAACGCCTCGCCCGCGTCTCGTTGGGCATCAAGGGAGTTGAACTCCTGGTCGAGGCCCTCCTCGCTGCTCTTTCTGGTGTAGATCGCGCACCTGATGCGGCGCTTCTCGCCGGTCACTGACCCGTTCGTGCTACCGGTTGGGTTGGTTGGGGCTCGTTGTTTCATGATTTCCCCTGCAAGCCGAAGAACCTGAACCCGTTGACGTGGGTCCCCGTCACCTTCTTGGCGATGGCCGACAACGAGCGGTAGCGCTCGCCGTCGAAGTCAAAGCCCTGGCCGTCGGGTAGGACCACGACCCGAATGGCCCGGCCCTTGTACTCCTTCACCACAGCGAAGCCAGCGGGTGGGATCCGGGCATCCCCGGTCACCATTCCCTTCACGGACCGGGTCGTTGTGCAACCCGGCCCCGGCTGTGGCGGGCAGATCGTGGCTTTCGGGGCCATCACGCGGACCTCCGCGAGGTCGGCCAGCTCTGCTGCCCGCTTCCGCGCCCGCTCGCTCAGGCCGCCCTCCGCGTTGGCCTGGATCCGCCAGGCGATCTTGCGGATCAGGTATGCGCGGTGGCGCGTGCGGCACTTGTGGCCGTGCAGATCTTCGTACCGCTGCACGAGGTCGCTTGTGGTCATCTTGCCAAGGTCGTCGAGTTGTCGGTGCATCAGGTCGGACATTGAATCTCCTATCGCATGGGCCGAGAGCGTTAACCCGCGGGCCGCGTTGCGACACTGAGGGCGGCTTCCGGCGAGAGTTCAAGTCCATCGCCGAGAGATCTGGCATGCTCGTCAATCGCCCGCGTGGTCCCGCATGTCCGCGCCCGTTCGGCACGAACGGCACGCACCACGCCACGCGCCAGGATGCTCGCGATCTCTGCTTCGCGCTCTGCGGGAGTCATGCTGTCCGGGTTCTTCGATGATGTCACGCCGCGGCTCCGGGTTCGATCGCCGCGCCCATCGCGGAATCGTCTCCGGAGCCTTTATGCAAACGCCGAGGCGGTCGCGCGCAGCGGTGAACAGCCGGATGGCGATCGGAACACCGTGGTGCGAACATCGCAATCGTGACAGTGGGGTTTGCGGCCGCGTTTCCGTCGCCTTCGCCTCTTAACCCCCGCCCGTCCGGAAGAGAGACCTGGAGAGACTTTGGCCCGAAATCGCCCCCACGGGCCGCCGGGTGGACGGAAGCTGGTTATGGCGTGCGGAAGGCCAGAGACGTCGCCCACGGCGGGCCCAGTCGCCAATCCTCGCGGAACGTGGGCCAAAACGCGAAAACGCCGCCAAGGTCTCTCGGCGGCGTTCCCTGAAAACCAAAGGGCCGGTCGCTTTCGCAACCGGCCCGGCAATAGTGGGCGCGTAGCGGTAACCCGACGCGATAGAGAGACCAACATAGACATAGCGGCCGCGCAACGAGTCTGGGGGTTCAATCCATCGGCATGGATGGCCGAGCGCGTCGTGCTCCCGCCGAGCCCGATAACCGTGCTGAGAAACTGGCGACGCCGGGCTATCTTGGCAATGCTTGGGACGTTCCAGCGTTCTACCGGGATGACGCGACTCGGATTTCAGGTTGTAGCCGTGGCGATGGTTGCGTCTCTCGCGGCCTCGACGGTCATTGCGCAGAGCACGACTCGAACCGCTGTGTTTCAGGAAAGCACCGGACCTGTTCAGCGCGTTTGGGTCGAGTATCGTCCACCTGGTGTTCCTTCGAGCGAGACGCTGCCGACCGTGCTGGTCCTCCACCCCGGTGCCAGTTCGCCCGCCAACATCGCGGCCGCGTCTGGATGGAACGCTGTCGCGGACGCGAACCGCCTCATGATCGTTTACCCCGCAGCCACACCGGGCACCATGCCGACAACCGGTGTCTGGAATGCCTGGCGATGGACGGGAGCGCCGATCCCCACGGGCACGCCTCCGGGCCTCGCAAATCGGGATGATCTGGGGTTCCTCTCCGCTCTGATACAACTCCTCACGACCCGGACGAGCGAACCCGCGGACGCGGCACGGGTCTACATGACCGGTTTCTCCAGCGGTGCCCAGATGACCGACACGTTTGCGGGGGCTGGGTTGAGCAGTGTTGCGGCGTACGCGCCCGTTTCGGGAGGGTGGTGCGAGGCGTACGGAGTTTCTACGACGTTCTGTCGTCCTCCGGGGCCGGTGCCTTTGTGGTTCTGGCGAGGCGATGGAGAAAACTCGATCACTACCGGGGGAGTTCCACGGAGCATCCAGGATCAGCAGCAGCGCGACTTCTGGATTGCATGGAACGGCGCGTCGTCCCAGCCAAGCTCAACGGACTCACGTCTCGTGACGGGTACCCGCACGACCCAAGCTGGCTCAACCACCGTGACCGTCACCCACAACACTCTGGTGTTTGGTTCAGGAGGCACGGAGTTCCGCTATACCGAGGTCATCGGCGGCAGGCATGAGTATCAGGTCGGTGCCGCACCGCGGATCTGGTCCGAGTTCTTCTCTCGCTTCCGGTTGGTGCAGCCGGGTTGCAGCAACGCCGATCGCAACTGCGACCAACAGATCGACATCGACGACCTGTATGCGATGAATCAGTCGCCTGCGGACCTGAACGGTGACGGGGTTGAGGACAGCCGCGACGTGACGGCTCTTGAGGTGTTCCTGCGGAAGAATGAGATCGCCGACATGACCAGCGGTCGTCGATGAAACGCAGAGCCTGGGCACCTGTCGCCCTCTCGCGGGCACGAACCCCCGTTAACCCGGGCACCCGGCGACGAGAGACGCGGAGAGACTTTGGGCCAAAGTCGCGCCCGTGAGGCCCGAGTGGGCGGGAGCCGGTTATGGACATGCCGAGCGGCAGAGACCTGGCCCACGAGGGGTGGCTCTCGCGATCCTTTCGGAACGTGAGCCAAAACGCGAAAACGCCGCCGAGGTCTCTCGGCGGCGTTCCCTGA
>DHLW01000070.1:51719-54785 GCA_002405485.1 Phycisphaerales bacterium UBA4658 | reverse complement strand
GGAAGCAGGCGATGTCGGCGGCGATCTTGAAGCCGGAGTCGGAGAGTTCCTTGTAGAGCTGGAAATCGCGGGCCTTGCCCGTCCACTTGAAGATGCGCTCGGTGCCCTCGCGGATGAGTGCGTCGGCGTCGTCGGGGGTGAGCCCGCCCTGTCGCTCGGATTTCTCGATGAGCTCCTTGGCGCGGGGCGAGAACACCTGCCGCGGGGCCAGGAGGGCCTCGATGCGGGACCTGGTCGCCGGGTCGAAGTAGTCGGTCATGAGCAAGGATGTGAAGACGCGGTGCTCGGGATTGAGCACGGATCGGAAGGCGGTCGCGATGATCGGCTGGCTCTTGGAGCCGACGCTGGTCATGTCGTAGAAGTTGTGCGGCTCCATGGCGAAGCAGGCGAAGAAGCGGGCGATCCAGCGATACTCGTCGGGACGGCCGATGCGGATCGCACCGTGGCGCTCGCCGCTGGTCTTGTCGATCTGCTCATCGGAGAGGGCAAAGCCCGGGTACATCGCGCCGAGCAGGGCGCAGACGGCCCTGTTGCAGTGCAGGTTGACGAGCAGGGACTTGTCGTACAGGGGCACCTCCTTGCCGAACATCGAGCTGAGTGCGGCAAAGAGGCGGTTCTGCATGTCGATCTTGTTGGCGAAGTGCATCATGGGGCACCTGAAGAAAAGGCGACCGGATCCGGGCGGGCACGGGGCGCCGCCCGCGATGGATTATACGGGACCATCGGCTCAAACCCTCGGCGGCCAAAGCCCGCGGCCGAAGGGCCGAGGTCAGCGCAAGCCGTATTCCTTGAGTTTCCGGTACAGAGTGCGTTCGCCGATGCCCAGGAGCTTGGCGGCCTGTTCACGGTTGCCAGCGGTGAGGCGGAGGGTCTCGCGGATGGCGCGTTTCTCGATGAGTTCCAGACTGGTGCCGGCAAGCGAGACGCCCGAGGCGGGGCCGGACTGTTCGCCGTCGTCGTCGGGCCCGTCGGCGGTGCGGACATCCTCGGGAATATGCCGAACATCGAGCACGACCGAGCCAGGAGCGCCCTCGCCGATGGCCATGACGACCATGTTCTGGATGACGTTGAGCAGTTGGCGGACGTTACCGGGCCAGGCAAAGGCGGTGAGCCGCATCATCGCGGCGTCGGTGATGTCGGGGGGCGTGGCGGCGGGCCCGAGCATCTGCGCGGTGAACTTGGCGATGGCATGGCGGGCGATGCGTGGGATGTCCTCGCGTCGCTCGCGGAGGGCGGGCAGGTGGATGTGGGCGCCCTTGATCCGGTAATAGAGGTCCTGGCGGAATCCGCCGCCGCCCCCCCCACCCCCGGCCCCGCCGTCGATGGCCTTGGCGAGATCCTTGTTGGTGGCGCTGACGAAGCGGACATCGACCTTGCGGGCCTCGTTGGATCCGAGGCGGACGACCTCGCTGTTCTCCAGGGTGCGGAGGAGCTTGGCCTGCATGGTCAGGGGCATGTCGCCGATCTCATCGAGAAAGAGCGTGCCGCCTTTGGTCCAGCCTTCCTTGCCGCCGGCGCCCGAGCCTGGGGGCACGGCTCCGCCGGAGGCGTACTCGAAGAGCCCTTCGCGTTCCTTCTCGGCCCCGGTGAATGCGCCGCGGACGTGGCCGAAGAGCGTGTCCTCGAGGAGAGTCTCGGCCTGGCCGGCGCAGTTGAACGCGACGAAGCGGTTCTTGGCTCGCGGGGAGTTGCGGTGGATGGCCTGGGCGATGAGCTCCTTGCCCGTGCCGCTCTCGCCGGTGATGAGCACGGGGATCATGCTGCCCGCGACGGCCCGGACGGTGGCGAGGATGCGGCGCATGGGCTCGCTGCCGGCGATGATGCCCTCGAAGCCGTCGTGCTGCACGAGTTCGGTGAGCTCGCCGGCGTGAGTGCCGGGTGCCGCGTGGGGTGCGGGGTGAGATCCGCCGCGGGCCTCGTGCCGAAGCAGCACGGTCTCGGCGGCGCGATTGACGAGATTCCTGAAGACCTCCAGATCCAGGGGCTTCTCGATGAAGTCGTAGGCCCCGAACTTGAACGCGGCCCGCGCGGTGGCGACGTCGCCATGGGCCGTGACCATGATGGTCTCGGCCTGGGGCTGCATCTTCCGGGCGGACTCCAGGACGATGAGCCCCGCATTGCCCCCGTCGGGGGCGACCCCGGGCGTCTGCGTGGAGTTGGGCATCCGCAGATCGGTCACGATCACGTCGAACTGCCCATGCTTGAGCTCATCGAGGCACTGTGGCACGGAGTGAACGATCGTGCAGACGTGGCCAGGACGCTTGAGGGCTTCGGCCATGACTTCGGCGTGCTCGACCTCGTCATCGACGATGAGCACCTGCGCGTTGAGCTTCTCTGGGTGTGCGGACATCTGGCGATGCTAGCTCCCGAGCTTGGCGAGCACGGCTTTGGGGTTCTTGATGGCCTCGGCGACACCCACTCGGATGCACTTCTTGCCCTCGAATCGTTCGAGCTGCTCCGCCTCGATGTCCACGGCGAAGATCACGCCGTCGGCCTCGGCGATCTCCCGGGCGGTGAGTTTGTTCTCGATGCCCATCGCCCCCTGGGTCTCGACGCGGATCGAGTGCCCAAGCGCCTTGGCGGTGCGTTCAAGCTGCTCGGCCGCCATGTAGGTGTGGGCGATGCCGGTCGGACAGGCGGTGATGGCGACGATCTTCATGGGTGGATTGTTGCTCCAAGCGGGGCAGGTGTGCACGGACACGCCGACGTGCCGACGCGATCGGTCAGCTTTGCTCGCCCGGGGCCTTCCAGAGGTGCTTGAGCAGATTCACGGCCAGGGCCGTCGTCACGGTTCCCGCGAGAATCGCAACCAGGTACATGATGCGTCCGTCGATCACCGGAAGCACGATCGGACCCCCGTGCGGGGCGTGATTGCCCACGCCGGCCAGCATGGCCACGGTGCTGGCGACCATGGAACCGAGCATGATGCTCGGGATGACGCGGATGGGATCCGCCGCGGCGAAGGGGATCGCCCCCTCCGTGATGCCGATCATGCCCATGCCCACGGCGGCGACCCCGGAGTCGCGCTGCTCCTGCGCCCACAGTCGGCGAGACAGAAACGTTGCG
>DHLW01000070.1:34999-51435 GCA_002405485.1 Phycisphaerales bacterium UBA4658 | reverse complement strand
TGCCGGTGCTGAGATCCTGAAGCCAGCGCTCCAGCGCGTGCATAGCGCCAGCGATCGGAGGACCAACGACCAGCAGCATGATCGCGCCGATCGCGACCGACGAAAGCACCGGAATGATCAGAATTGGCATGATCGGCTTGGTCAGCCGAGTGGTCGGGAGTCGCTTCATGGCGGCCACGATGTAGCCGGCGATCAACCCCGCCACCAGGGCCCCGAGAAAGCCGGCGCTGACCTCCTTCACGTCCCCGCTTGCCCAGGGCAGGCGGAGATGGCCGCTGAGATACCCACCGATCATGCCCGCCACGAGCGCCGGCTTGCCCGCGATCGAGAACGCGATGTACCCGGCCAGCACCGGGAGCATCAGACCGAACGAGGTCACGCCGATCTGCAACGTGAGCTTGAGCAGGTTCTGCAGCGCGGCGGGCTCGATCGCGTCCATGTTCGGGCCCTTGTCGGACATGGGCGCAAACGCGAGCGAAAACGCGATGAGGATGCCGCCGGCGGCGATGAACGGGATCGTGTAGCTCACCCCGGTGAGCAGATGCTGGCGAAGACTCTGCAGAACGCTGGGTGTGGTGGACATGCCCGGGTCGGCCTTCCGCTGAGCCCCGCGCCCCGAAGCACGGGACACTGTACCAGAAAACCCCGCGCCGCCAAGACCTTCCGATCTCTCGCGGCACACCGTGCATTCTGCTACCCTGACGTCATGGCAGAGATCGCCCTCGAACAGGTGGAGAAGGTCTATCCGTCCGGGTTCCACGCCGTCAAGAAACTCTCGCTGTCAGCAGGCAACGGCGAGTTCCTGGTCCTGCTTGGACCATCGGGCTGTGGGAAGTCGACCACCCTGCGCATGATCGCGGGTCTGGAGGAGGCCACCGGCGGAACGATCTCCATCGGCGGGCGCGTCGTCAATGACGTCCACCCCAAGGACCGTGACATCGCCATGGTCTTTCAGAACTATGCCCTGTACCCGCACATGAGCGTCCGCGAGAACATGGCCTTCGCACTCAAGCTCCGCAAGACGCCGAAGCCAGAGATCGAGCGCCGCGTGAACGCCGCTGCGGACATGCTGGGGCTGCGCGAGTTGCTCGAGCGCAAGCCCGCCGCACTCTCCGGCGGCCAGAGACAGCGCGTCGCGGTCGGGCGGGCGATCGTCCGCGAGCCCAAGGCCTTTCTCTTCGACGAACCCCTCAGCAACCTCGACGCCAAGCTCCGCACGACTACACGAGCCGAGATCAAGGCCTTGCATCAGCGGCTGAAGACCACCACGGTGTACGTGACCCACGATCAGGAAGAAGCGATGACGCTCGCCGACCGCGTGGCGATCATGGCTTCCGGCCTGCTCCAGCAGCACGGCCCGCCGATGGAGCTCTATCGCTCGCCGGTCAATCGATTCGTCGCGGGCTTTCTGGGCACGCCGCCGATGAACTTCCTCGAAGGGAAGATCGAGAACGCTGGTTCATTGCCGGTGTTCGTCGAGACCGGCGCCGGCCCGCAGCGACTGGAACTCCCACCCCACTGGACATCGCGTCTGGCTTCCCACGCCGGGAAGGACGTCGTGCTTGGCATTCGGCCGCAGGGCCTCGAACTTCCGGGCGGGCCACTGACGGATCGACCTCGCCTGCGCGGCACCATCACGCTCGTCGAGCCGCTGGGGGACCAGATGGATCTGACGATCGGCACGGCCAGCGGACGGCGGGTCGTCGCCCGTGTCTCCGCTGCGTCGGCACGGGTCGGTGATTCGGTGGAGCTTGCCGTGGACATGGCCAAGGCCCATGTCTTCGAGCCCGGCGAGTACGGAAAGAACCTGACGGTCTGAACGGGCCCCAGACCCGGACGGGCTTCGCGCCCCGCGCAAGGGCTCATCGCTTCTCGCGCGGACGGGCGGAGTTGAGCGACCCGAACATCGCGCCACCCAGCGAGCGCAACGACCAGTCCGGAAACGTCGCCGGCAATCCCCCCGGACGGAGCGCACGCACCGCATCACGAACGATGCGCCAGGAAGAAAGCGCCCCGAGACGGAGCGACGGCGCCGGCTTGCGCGCGTTTCGACGCACCACGAGGATGGTGACGTCGTCGTCAAAGAGCGTGGAATCACCAGGACCCGGCCCAGCCCATGCGTTGATCTCCGCGATCAGACGCTGCGTGAAGTCCGCCAAAGAGCCGGCAGATATGCCGGCGAGCATCTCGGCAAGGCCGCGCTGGCCGAGTTGACGCCCTTGTGCGTCCTGAACCTCGATGAGCGAGTCGGTGTAGAAGACCACGGCGTCATCCGGTTCCAGCGTGACCGACGCGATGTTGAATCGCGTGCCCTCGACCACGCCCAGCGGCAGATCGCTTGGCCCCCCATCGATTGAGCGGCTCACCGGCTCGATCAGCTCGCCACGAACCACCCCGCCGGTTCGACGGACATGGATCGGACGCGGGTGACCGGCACAGGCGATACTGAGCTCATCGGTCGGCGCGAAGTATGTGGCGACGACGGCGGTCGCGAACAGCAGCGAGCCGCCGCGATCCTGCTCGTCCGACGAATCGTGGATCTGCTCGAACTCCCGGTTGAGGGCCTCAAGCAAGCGAGTCTGGTCGATGTGATTGGAGTGTCGCCGCATGAGCCGGCGCAGCGCGTCAGCCGCCCGGGAGACCGGAGCGCCGTGGCCGCTCACATCCGCGATGATCATGCGGGCGATCCGGCCCGACGCGCAGCTGGTGATGAAGTGGATGTCTCCGCCGGCATCGGTGGGACCGGCGCGCTGATACGGACGGCTGTACAGCCGAGCGTCGAGGCCGGGCATGACCACGTCGGTCTCCACCGCGCGGTTGCCGCCCCAGACTTCCATGCAGGCCATGGTGTGCGTGCTGTCAACCGGAACGTCGGGCATCGTACTGAGCGTACGGTCCAGCTCTCGGCGCGGATTGCCGGTTCAGCGATGCCCGGTGCGAGTCTTGTGTCGCAGCAGGATGATCGCTCCAAGAGCCGTGAGCAGGATCGGACCCGGGCCGGGGAGCGGAATGGTCGCCAGGGACGTTGACGCGATGATGCTCGACGGCACGGCATACGCCGAGGCGACGCACAGGAACGCGACAAACGCGGCAAGAACGGCTGGTCCGGTCTTCTTCATGTCTTTGCATCCTTTGCGTCTATGCACGTCCGACGTGCGGCTCGCTCTCGCCGAAACAGACCCGGCAGGAGGACTCCAAGTGTGCGATGTCGATGGCCACAGTGCGAGGGACGCAGGAGCAATGACGCGCCGACGCGCCGATGGCGCCACCGCGGCAATCCGCCGGCCGCGCAGCTTCACGTCCGATGTGCCGATCTTTGCCGGGCGATCCGCGGGGCGGACATTCTCGGACGCCGCTCAGGCAAGCAGGGCGTCGAGCAGTTCTGGAACGCCCTGACCGCGCGTGGCGACCGTCTCGACGATCGGGCGACGCCCGGCGATGTCGCGCAGGTCGCGCACCAGTTCATGCTCGCCAGGGTGGTCGGCCTTGTTGCAGACGAACACATCGGCGATCTCGAGGATGCCGGCCTTGTCCATCTGCACGGCGTCGCCCATGCCGGGCGTGAGCACGACCGCGGTTCGATCCACGAACGATCGGATCCGCGTCTCGTTCTGGCCCGCGCCCACCGTCTCGATGAAGACCGTCGTGAACGGCACGACGCCAGGTCCGGAGCACCCGCCGATGAGCTCCACGATCTCCGGAAGCGCGTGGTAATCCTCGCCGCTGATCGCGAGCGATCGATAGAAGACGGCCTGATCGAGCGCGTTGAAGTCGACGCGGAGTCGGTCGCCCAAGAGCGCGCCGCCCGTGATCGGGCTCAGCGGAGCGATCGCGATCACCGCGCACCGCCCAAGGTCCGGCCGGTCCTTGGCTCGCCGCGTGTACTCGCCCACGAGCTGCGCCACCAGCGTGCTCTTGCCGGCGCCGGGCGAGCCGGTGATGCCGATGACGCGGGGCGGGCGGCGCTTGCCGGCGGCGGGCCGCATCGTTCGACCGGCGTGGATCAGCGAGATGTCACGGGCGAGCTGCGCTTCCGGGGTCACCCCGGGCACCCCCTCGAGCGTGGGCCTTCTCGGCAATACCGCGCCGCGGACGGCCTCGACGATGTCCAGAAGCCCCGTCCCCGTCGTGAAGCACTTCGCAACTCCGCCGGTCAGGAGCGTCTGAATGTCCTCCTGCGGCAGGATACCGCCCATGTACACCGGCAGATCGGCACGCCCCAGATCCTTGAGCGCACCGATCAGTCGCGGACCGAGCACCAGATGGGAGTTGCTCATCATGCTCGCGGCGATGACGTCGCAGTCCTCGTCTCGTGCCGAGATCGCCAGCGATCTCGGGGTCTGCCACAACCCGGAATAGATGACGTGCACACCAGAGTCGCGGAGGGCTCGCGCGATGACCTTGACCCCGCGGTCGTGCCCGTCGAGCCCCATCTTCCCCAGCAGCACGCGCGGGCGATGGTCCAGATCGCCGCAGCGGTCCTTCTTCTCAAACTCGGTCGTCGCGGTGGAAAGGGTCGTGGTCATGGGGCCCTGCGCATGCACCGTCCATCGCCCCGCCAACGGGATGCTATGCGCCGGCCGGAGCCCACTCACCGATCGCCCCGCCAAACCGGTGCGCTCACTGGTAGTTGGCGGTGATCGGCGGCCTCTGAGCCGAACCTGATATGCTGCAACATGGACATCGCCCGTGCCCTGACCAGTCTGGGCATCGCGCTTGGGCTGGGCCTGCTCGTCGGCCTGCAACGCGAGCGGGCCGCCTCCGCCCTCGCCGGCATCCGCACCTTTCCGCTCATCGCCATGCTCGGGACGCTGAGCGCGATGATCGCCGACTCGACCGGCGGCTGGATCGTCGGGCTCGGGCTGCTCGCGGTCGCCGCGGCGACCGGGGTCGGAAACTTCTTCCGGGATCGCACCGACCAGAGCCCGGGCATCACCACCGAGATCGCCGCACTCGTCATGTTCGCCGTCGGCGCGCTCACCTGGCTGGGTGACTGGCGCGTCGCCGCCGCCGTGGGCGTCACGACCGCCGTGCTCCTGCAGCTCAAGCAGCGGATGCACGACCTTGCCGGCAGGCTCGAAGAGAAGGACCTCGCCGCGATCCTGCAGTTCTGCGCCATCACATTCATCGTCCTTCCCATGCTGCCAGACCGCGGGTTCGGGCCGCTGAACGTGCTGAACCCCAGGAACATCTGGTGGATGGTCGTTCTCGTCGTCGGGCTCTCGCTGCTCGGGTACATCGCGTTCAAGCTCTTCCGCGGTCACCTCGGCGCCGTGCTCTGCGGGCTCATCGGCGGGCTGGTGTCCAGCACCGCGACCACCGCCAGCGCCGCGCGTCGAGCCGGCGAGAATCCCGCGTTCATCCCCGGTGCGCTCCTGGCGATCACTCTCAGTTCGTGCGTGGTCTACGTCCGACTCCTGGTCGAGGTGGGCGTCGTGGCCTGGCCCAGCTTCGGAGCGATCGCACCGCCGATCCTTGCGATGCTCGGTGTCGGCGTGTGCTCGAGCGTGGCGATCTGGTTGATGGTGCGTCGCTCGAGCGTCTCGCTCCCCGAACCGACCAACCCCAGCGAGCTCAGGTCCGCGATCTACTTCGGCGCGCTCTACGCCGCCGTCCTCTTTGGCGTCGCGCTTGCGCAGAGAGGTCTGGGCGATCGCGGCGCGTTCGCCGTCGCCGCGCTCTCCGGACTGACGGACATGGACGCCATCACCCTCTCCAGCGCGCGTCTGGCAGACAGCGGCGAACTCTCCACCGAGACCGCCTGGCGGACGATCATCGTCGCCGTCATCTCCAACCTCGCCTTCAAGACTGTGCTTGCCGGGGTGCTCGGCGGGCGTCGTCTGTTCCTGACTGTCGCGGCCACGCTTGGCGCGTCGATCGTTGCCGCGGGCGCCATCCTCATCTTCTGGCCAGTAGGTCTGACGCTCCCGACTCCCAGCTTCGGGAGCGGCCTCAGCTCGCCCTGACGCCGCGCGATCGATCCCCGTCCATCCGCTGCCGAGCATGCTCCACCAGCCGCTCGAACACGCCCCGACCGACCGCCGGATCGGACGTGCGTTCCGGATGCCACTGCACCCCGACGAAAAACACCGCGTCCGGACGGCAGATCGCCTCCACCACCCCGTCCTCCGCGACCCCGATCACCCGCATCGAACCGGCACGACGCACGGCCTGGCGATGGTGGCTGACCACCTCGCCGCGCACCGCGATCGGCACCGGTGCATCATCCACGCCGCGCACGGCGTGCAGGGCGTTGCCGGCATGCCGATCCGCCGAGGGCGTCGTCTCCGGCATGTGCTGATCGAGTTCTCCACCGCTCACCAGGGCCATCATCTGCATCCCGAGACAGACGCCAAGCGTCGGAACCTCCGGATGGCGAAGCAGCGCATGAATGAGGGCGGTGTCGAACGCCTGCCTCGCCTCGTGCACGGGCGTCGCTTTGGGGTGCGTGGGCACGCCGAACGGCTCCGTGCGCGGGTCGTCGCCTCCGGTCAGGACAACGCCGTCACATCGGGCAACCAGCATCGGGATCGCCTCGACCATGGGGGGCAGAATGAACGGAATCCCACCGGCCGCCAGGACGCTTTGGGAGTACGCGACCGCGCACTGCGCCCGAACGCTCCCTGGACGGGGCTCCACGACGTCGGGCGCGATGCCGATGAGCGGTCGACGGACCGTCTCGGCAGAACGCCAGCGTGTGCCAAGGTCGTCTCGTCGATCCTGCCTGGACGGAGTCGCCATCGTGGCAACATCGTACTGCGCCCTCCGCTCGACGCACAGTCATGGGCAGGACCGTCGCGCGTCCACCTCGCGATCGGCTAACATCGCGCATGTCGTCACGGTCCGTCGTCGTCTGGCTCGTGGTTGCCGTCATCATGGGCGTCGCCGCGCTCCTGCTTCTGCGGTCGCCCCCCACTGCTGCACCACCCCCTGAGACGCTCTCGACCGTCGCCATCGGTGAACGCATTTTGTCGTTCACCCCCGGCGATGTCTTGCGCTTGATCATCGAGCCCAGTTCACCCGACGCGCCAAGGCAAGTGCTCGAACGTGCGACTGGCGGCAACGCGGCGCCCTCCCCTGGCGGCGAGGCCGAGTGGCTGCTCGCCATCGAGCCGTCCCTCCCGGGAGCGGTCCGCCCGCCTCCCTGGCCACTGGAATCTGCCCAGATGCAGCCCCTGCTCCGGGTGCTGAGCGAAACGCGAGCGATCGCCGCGCCCGCTCCCGATGCGGCTCTTGGCCAGCGACCCATCGTCATTCACATGTCCATGCGCGAGTCGACGATCACGCTGCTTCTTGCCGAACGCACCATCGCTGGCAGCGGCTTGATCGAGATCGAGTCGGTTCAAGCCGGAACATCTCCCGCCGCAGCCGGCCCGTCCCGACGCAGAGCCATCGTGGATGACAAGTTGCACCTGGTGTTCACAAACCCGGGCCCCCGGGCCTGGCGTGTGCGCACCCCGCTGTCCGGCATCGCCCAGGAGGCGTCGCGCATCACGCTGGACAACAGCAAGCAGCGGCTGGCGCTCGCCCGCGTGGACGGGCGCTGGACGATGCGAGCCCCGGTCAGCGCCCCGGCCGACCCGGGAGCCGTGCAACGGCTGATCGCTCAACTCGCACGCGTCACGGTCGAGGACTTCCTGGACGACGGTCCTGGCACGGGATCGACGGGGCTGGAACGCCCGATCGCCACCATGGTCATCGAGGTCGACCGTCGCTCGCTTCCGCCGGGCGCGACGGACCCGGTGATCACCACCGAGACCTTCAGCATGACCATCGGTGGCCCGGCCGACGCCTCCAACGCGCGATTGCACGCCTCGGTCAACGACCAGCGCACGGTTCTGCTGGACGCTCGAACCCTCCAGCCCCTGAGCGCCGACGCCACCCAGTACATCTGGCCGCACCCGATCCGAGTCGCCTCGGGCGACGTCGGGCAGGTCGATCTCGCTTCGATCGACTCCCCCCCGCAGCCGCCCGGGCCGAGCGATCGGTCGATTCGACGTGCGCCGAACCGGTGGATGCGGATCATGCCAGACGCCACCGAAGCCGCGCTGGTGGACAAGGACCTCAGCGATGCCGACGCGCTCGTCACGTTCCTGACCGGTGGTGAGCGGAGCGCGTTCGCCCCCGGGCCCCAGACGCCGGGCGCGCCATCGTCCGACGCCTCGTCGCCGAGAGTCTCATTCGAGCCACCGCCGGATTCTCGCAAGATCGGCACGATCACGATCCGTTCGCTGGGGGGCGACGCGCTCGAGTCGATCGACGTGCTGGCGTTGCGGGACGACGCCGTCGCACTGCGATCCGGGCCGGTGTTTCGGACGTATGCGCTCTCGCTGGTTCCGACCCTGCTCCGCGACTTTGTGGCCTCCTCCCGGCTGCCGGCGCCAGCATCCGCCGCCCCATGATCTGCGTCCGAGCGTGACTGCGGAGCGCCACCGGGCTATGCTCTCCCGTTCGCAGTCCGAGAGGCCTGCGGACGCTTGACATCCCATGGGCGCATAGCTCAGTTGGCTAGAGCGCAGCTGTCACATAGCTGAGGTCACAGGTTCGACCCCTGTTGCGCCCACTTCCCTCCCCTTGGATTCTTGAAGAGTCCCATGTCGATCGACGGTCCAGTCAGTGGATCGTCGATCGGCGATGTCATGGCCTGGTGTTCCCTCCCCCGTCTGGGCGACCGCTCCCCCTGGGGCCCGTCCCCGAGTCCGTCGCGCCGCCCGGCTGCGCCGCCGCTGGACAATGAAAAGAGGTCCGCAGGCACCAGGGCCTACGGACCTCCTGCTCTCTCGGAGCAGCGGGGCATTCGTGCCCCCGTTTGGAGGGATCAGGTCAGCGTGCTCAGCATCCGGCGAAGTAGGCGTTGATGAACGCGAAGATATCCGCGATGTCAACGAGCGTGTCACCGTTGAAGTCGGCCGACGGGCTGCCGCCGAAGTAGGCGTTCACGAAGGCGAAGATGTCGGCGACGTCGAGGGTCCCATTGCCGTCGAAGTTCGCCTCGCAGCAGACCAGCGGGGCGCACGCGGAGTTCAGGCCCAGGAAGGTCTGACCGGCCGCAGAGCAGGCCGCCGCGGTCGTGATCGTGCATGCAGTTCCCGTGCAGCAGGCGCCGGAGTCCGGCGGGGGCACGACGACCACCGCCGCGCGGACCGTGTCGACCTCGGTGATGGCTCCGAGTCCCTGGGTGCCGAACTGATTGTCAGTCCCGATCCCGAGATTCGGCGAGCCCGCCTCGATCCCGGTGAACTGGTCGTTCCAGAGTCCGAACTGCGGATCGGCGACGCTGCCGGTCTGGGCCTCAAAGTGCAGGTACTGGATCGCCTCCAGCTCGCTGCGGAGCAGACCCAGGGTCACATAGTCGAGCGCGATCTCGACGACGGTGTTGTCCGCCGGATTCACGCGCTGCCACAGCACCGGACGCTGCCCGACGACCGTGAGCCCGTCGGTGGTGATGATCTGCTGGTCGTACCCGTTGAGCCCCTGCTCCTCCAGGATGTTGTCGGTCTTGGTCACGTTCAGACCGGACGGGCCGGGCTCGCCGTGGATCGGGCCGCCGCGGCCGCCGACGTCACGATCGGTGTCGCGATAGCCCTCGGTCTTGGCGAGCGTCCAGACGGTGTTCACGACGCTTGCCGACTCCGGCTGATCGACGATCAGGTAGTAGCTGTTGCGCGCATCGGGATCGACGCCGAAACGGATGCCGTAGCGGCCCTGGAGACCCTCGATCGTGTTCACGCCGTCCTGGGTCTGCTTGGTGCGCCCGGCCACCTTGATCGAGGCGTACAGGAAGCGGTTGTCAAAGCCGAACTTGGCCTCGGTGATGTCGATGTACGAGAGGTACTCGTTGACCGCGTACACGCCGTTGACGAGCTGGAAGCCCTGCGCTGTCGGACGCTCGTACAGATCGTTCTGATACGAGTCGGCGCCGGCGTCGATCGTCCAGTAGCGGAACCCGCCGAACTGGAACGCGTTGTCGCCCGTCTGGGCATCGATCGCGGTCACGGAGTACGCAGGTGCAGCCGTCGGCTGCGCGTCGGCGGAATGCGAAATCGCGGCAACGGACGCAAGCCCGGCCACGGCGGCGAGCAAACTGGGTCGGATCTTCAACATGGGAGACTCCTGAGTGTGTGTGCCTCGGCACCACGCCGGGCACACCGAGGAGCAACCCGGCGCACTGAGAAATACACCCACGGACGAAATCCCGATCCGATCGATCGGGACATGCGCGTCCGATTCTTCGCCGAACGGACTATTGTGTCCCGATGGTCGAATCGGATCGCGACAACTTCACGCGATGCCTCGCCGGCGATGAAGCGGCCTGGCGTCGTCTCATCGCCGCCCACGCGCCACTTGTGTACGCCGTGGCACGAAAGCAGGGCCTTCGTGAAGACCAGTGCGACGACGTCGCACAGTCCATCTTCAGCGCCCTGGCCCGACGAATCGGGAGCATCCGCGACGCGCAGGCCCTGCCGGCCTGGCTCATCACGTCGACCAAGCGAGAGAGTTGGCGCATACGCCGAGCGACGATGCAGACCGATGCCTCAGCCCCCGAACCCGCCGCCGACGACCATCGAACCATGGAACGTCTTGAGTCCATGCACCAAGTCCGACGCGGGCTGGATGAACTCGGCGGTCGGTGCAAGGAACTGCTCACCTTGCTCTTTCTCGCCGACGGAGCGCCGGACTATCAGCAGATCAGCCGGACGCTCGACATCCCGGTCGGCAGCATCGGGCCCACCCGTGCTCGTTGCCTCGCCAAGCTCGCGGAGATCCTGACCGATCGGTCCGGTTCTTGAACATGTTCTGAAAGTTCCTTCGGACAGTTGTATCTGCGATTCGACACGTCGCTCCTCCAGTGCGGAAGGCGGTGAACCAGTGGACCCTCAGCACCTCACAGACGAACTGCTTACGGACCTGGCCCTCGGCACGCTGGACTCGTCCACCGCCGAGAGGGTTCGGGCAACCCTTGCACACTCCCCCGATGCTCTGGCCCGCTTTGAGCGTCTGCGGAGTGCGATCCAGGGTCTTTCCGAGCTTCGTGCGCACGCGGGAGAGTTTGAGGTCTCCCGCGACCGGATCACCCGCTTGCAGAACCTGGTGGGGACCGAGCGCAAGCAGCCGCTGTCGTCGCTCATGCAGCGGGCTGCGGATGCAGTCGCCACGGTCGTGTTTGACAGTCTGAGGACCCACGTTCCCGGACTTCGCGGGGGCACCGGAGCCGCTCGTCTGGTGCATCTTGAGAGCGAGAGTTGCCGAATAACCATCCGTTGTGAACGAGATTCCGTGAGTGAGATGATCTGTGTCACCGGCGAGATCTCACCGCCGGGCTCGCACGACGAAGTGGTCGTTCGAGACTGCACCGAGCAGACCGAGCGGACGATCGTTGTTGATGAGACCGGATTTTTCGAGTTCGAAGTGGCTCCCGGGACGTGGTCGCTGCGTTTTCAGGGCAAGCACGTGACCCCGGTGGTGATCGATCAACTGGACCTTGAATCGTGAGCGGTTCGTCGAAAGCTCATCATGCCAGCGTCGGCTGACACGATCAGGATCGGGAATCAGGATGTCCATCCGCTGGACCCTTCGGATGTCGCGCGTGCCGTCGAGCGACTGCGGAGCGAGGCGATCCGGGACGTGCCGGCGGCCCTGATCGCGACCGAACGGCTCGAGAAGGCCGTGCCCGACTGCTCCCCTGCAAGGGCCCGCGTGCTGGCCCTGCGTGGCCATGTGCTCTGCTATGCCAATGAGTATCAGGCCGCACTCGGGGTGCTGGACCGAGCGTTTGACGCAGCCCGAGAGTCCGGATCGCTCGAGGACCTTGGCAACGTGGAACTTGCCCGAGTGCAGGCGTTTGCTCGGCTGGGCCGCCTGGATGAGGCCCAGGCGTCGGGGTCTGCCGCGTATCACGCGCTGGTCTCCAGCGGCGCTCGGGAGCTTGCCGGGAAGGCGGCGGCGAATCTGGCCATCACGCATCGGATGACGGGACAGCCGGACCGGGCCCTGGAGTGGTTCGATCGGGCCGCCGAGCTGATCGCTCAGCCAGCCGCACAGGCGGCGGTGCAGAGCAATCGTGCAGAGGTGTACCGGGACATGGACCGGTTTCCGGAGTCGATGCAAGCGTTCGAACGTGCCCGCGTGGGGTTTGATCGGTGCGGGCTGGGGCACGCCGCGGCGATTGTCGAGGGCAACCAGGCGGAACTGCACGCACGCATGGGGCAGATCGACCTGGCGATCCGTCTGTTCGAGTCCGCTCACGAGCGATTCGAGAAGGCCGCCGCCCCGGCCGACGCCGCGAGGCTGCTTGCCGAGCATGGGGACGTGCTCCGGCACGCCGGCGCGCACGCTCGTGCGGCACGGATCTATCGCCGAGCCCTGCACACGCTGCGTGCGCACGGGCTTGCCCGAGAAGCAGCCCTGGCCGAGCTTGGGCTAGGAACATGCCTGCGTGCCCTCGGGCACGGGGACATCGCGGTTTCACACCTTCGGGAAGCGCGGCAGCGCGCCGGCGGCACATCGGATCCGGCGCTGATCGCCGAGTGCACGATCGCACTGGCCTCGGCGTCATCTCGGCATGACGCCGCCGCCGCCGCCGAGCTCGTTCGCGGCGTGCTTCCCGCGCTTGAGGCCAGCCCGGTGCGGCTTGCGCTGGCTCTCTGCGAGCTCTCGGAGATCGAGCCGACCGCGTCCGAGCGTTGGGCGTCGATCGAACGGGCGGGCGAGCTCGTCCGTCGCCTTCGACTGTCCACGCTGGAGATGCGCTGGCACATCGCGCGGGCCCGGCTCCTCCGCGACACAGACCGTCACGGTGAGGCCGTCAGCGCATTCGCCGATGCGGTCTCGCTCGGCGAGCGCCTGGGTGCCGCGCTGAACGCCAGCCAGGTGCGTTCATCGTTCTCGGTGTCTCTCGCCGCCGCATGCCAGGAGGCCCTGCAGTCACACGTCCGAGCTTCGGAGGATCATGGCGAGCTCTGGCGTTGGCTCGACCGTTCCCACGTGGACCAAGACGACGCGACCCGTGGCGACGCCTTCCAGAGCGATCCGGAGCTCCAGACCCACCGGGAGCATCTGCGGGTTCTCTACGCCAAGCTGGGCGCGGGCGTCTGGCAGACCAGGGACACCGACGCGCTTCGCGCCGACCTGTCGCACACCGAAGATCTGATCCTGCGTCGCCTCGATCTGCTGGACCGCTCTCGACCGGCGCAGCACGCCGTCGATCGCTCCCTTCCGCACCTGCAGCGGCGTCTGAATGCCGACGACCTGCTGGTCGCGTTCTTCGTCGATCGCCAGCGGATCTCGGCGCTGTGCGTCTCCGCCTCCGGCGCCGCACGGGTCGCCGATCTGATGTCCGTGTCCGAAGCCCGATCCCTGCAGCGCCGGTCCCGCCTGCACATCGACTCGACGCTCAGCGGCCGCTCAGCCGACGCACAGTCACAGCGGGGCGGCGTGCTGGACATCTGCGCACAGCGGCTCGCCGCGCCCGCGCTTGCGGCGATCCCGATCACACGCCCGAACGTCTGGTTCCTGCCCGTGAGCGCGCTGCACGGGCTTCCGCTGGGCGCGGCGTTCGCACATCTGGGAGCTCAGAGCGTGATCCACGAGTGCGGCCGAACCAGCGCCCGGGCGTCCGAGGCCGGGCCGCTTGATCGCCCGCTGATCGTCGGCGTGGCTGATGAGCACGCGCCGAACATCGAGCACGAGGCCAGGGCGGTCGCACGCCATTATCCCGGCGCGACGGTGCTCATCGGTCCCGACGCCGGCGCCGATCGAGTGCTGGAGGCCATGCGCAGCGCGTCGGTCGTGCATCTCTCAACCCACGCCGCGTTCGACGCGGAGTTTCCGCTTTCTTCCCGGTTCCTGTGCGCCGATCGCTGGGTCACGGCCCGAGAACTCGCCGAGTCGGTTCGAGCCGGGAGCATCGTCACGCTCGCCGGGTGCGACACCGCCAGAGCCGAGGACGGGCTCCTCGGCTCGCCGCTGGGCCTTGCCAAGGTCGTCGTCGGTTGCGGAGCCCGGGCCGTCATCGCAAGCCAGTGGGCCGTGGATGACGCCAGCGCCGCGGGTGTCTTCGATCGCATACACGCCCGACTGGCATCGGCAGTCCAGGAACCAAACTCGTGCTCGGCACGAACCGTGGGCTCCATCATTTCGTCTGTTCAATCCGAGGAATCGCTCGCCGGAAGATCCTGGCCGCTCTGGGCCGGCATCGGCGTCTGGGCACGAGTCGCGTGAGGCAACCATGAAGACTGTTCATCCGTTTGTTCCCGGCCTGATCGGTGCACTGGTGCTGCTGGCAAAGCTCGGGTTGCCCTCCGCAGCGTTCGCCGACGCTCCGGCGTTCGTGGCCCGGCAGGCCCTCATCCAGCTCGCGCCCGGTGCGTCGATCCAGGCGATTCACACGCAGTATGGAACGTCCACGCTGCAGCAGATCCCCAGTCGCCGGATTTATCTCGTGCAAGTGCCCGTCGCCGGAGATGAGCCGGAGTTCGTCGACGACGCCCGGACTGACGCACGGATCATCCGTGCGGATCTGAACTATGTCGGTGACAACGGCGATGCCGGCGGGACCGGCCAGAGCATCTTCCTGTTCCGGACGGCGACGCAGTACCTGCAGGATTCGTCCTACGCGGCGGCCGACAGCGCAAGCGCCATCCCGGGCCGTCAGGGCGAGGGCGTGCTCGTTGCCGTTCTGGATTCCGGCCTCGACGCGAACCATCCGCAACTCGCCGGGCGCATCGATCCTCGCGGGTTCGACTTCCTCGTGCGCCAGCCGGGCGCGTTCGACACCGGAGACGGGCTCGACAACAACGCCGACGGTCGCATCGACGAGTACGTCGGGCACGGGACAGCGGTGGCCGGCATCATCGCCCGGGTCGCGCCCCGTGCGTCCATTCTCCCGATTCGCGTGATGAACAGCGACGGAGTGGCGAACATCTATGCCCTCACCGAGGGCGTGTACTACGCGATCGACAGCGGCGCCAAGGTCATCAACATCAGCATCGGCACCTATGGCGATCCGACGATTCTCACCGAGGCCCTTCGCGAGGCCCGCGACCGTGGAGTCTCCGTCGTTGCCGCCGCGGGCAACGACGGCGTCAGCTCCCCGCTCTTCATGCCCGCCGCCCGCACCGCCGACGGAGTGATCTCCGTCACCGCCGTCAGCAGTTCACGCGTCCGCCCCGCGTTTGCGAACTATGGCCTCTGGATCCGGATCTCCGCCCCGGGTGAACTCGTGACCAGCATCCTGCCGAACAACCAGTTCGGAGCGGCCAGCGGCACGAGCTTCGCCGCCCCGTTCGTGTCCGCGGCGATCGCGCTCGTCCGGTCCGAGTGCACGACCATCACGCCCGAGGACGCCGCTCTTCGCGTGCAGGCCGGCGCGCAATCCGTGAACGCGCAGAATCCCAACTTTCTGGGTGAACTCGGCTCCGGGATCGTTCAGGCCGCGTCTTCCGCCGGCGGAGCGCTCTCAGGGCCCGATGCCTGCGTGTGCCCGGCCGACTTTGATCGCGACGGCGCGGTGGTCTTCCTCGACATCCTTGCCTTCCTCAACCGGTGGTTTCTCCAGGATCCCGCCAGCGACGTCGATGGCAACGGCGCACCCGACGCCGCCGACATCTTCCACTTCCTGACGGCGTGGTTCAACGGGTGTTGAACTCCGCATGCTGGTCGCGTGCGCGGAACACGATCAGGCGTTCGCGTCCGCCCGCCGAAGCGCTTCGAGCAGTTCCTGCTCTTCCATGACCGGCACGCCCAGTTCCCGCGCCTTGTCGAGCTTCGAGCCCGCCGACTCGCCGCAGATCAGAAGCGAGGTCTTGCTCGACACGCTCCCGCTGACCTTCGCTCCCAGTCGTTCCAGAATCGACTTGAGCTCCTCGCGCTCATGGCTCTTGAGCGTTCCGGTGATGACCACGGTCTTTCCCGCAAACACCGATGTCGCCGCGTCCCCAGGCCGCTCACCGCCGCGGCCTGGGTCCCGATAGTCCATGCTGCGAAGGTCCACACCCGCCGCGCGAAGCTCTTCGAACGTCCGACGCGCCACGGCGCTGTGCAGATAGTCGTGCACCTGCCGGGCCGTCAGATTGCCAAGTCCGGTCTCCGGTCGATCTTTCGGATCCGCGGGGAGGCCGAGGCGCACGGCCTCGGCCTCGCTCACGGTCTTGGGCCTCAGCCGCGGCTCTTCGGCAGCGAGCAGATCGTCCACATCGCGGAACTGGCGTGCCAGCGCCTTGGCCGTGGAGTCGCCGACATGCCGGATGCCCATGCCCGCCAGCACCTTGGCCAGCCCCCGTCCCTTGGCCTGTTCGATCCCCGCGAGCAAGTTGTCGACCTTCTTCTCGCCCATGCGATCGAGCTTCAGGAGCTGGTCCCGATGCTCGCAGAGCCGGAAGACGTCCGCGAATGAATCCAGCGGGATCCGCTTCACATCCGGGGGCACGCCGAGCTCG
>DHLW01000070.1:32502-34812 GCA_002405485.1 Phycisphaerales bacterium UBA4658 | reverse complement strand
TCGCCCAGACCCTCGATGTCCATCTGCTTGCGACCGGCAAACCAGATGAGCTTCTCCCGCACCTGAGCGGGACACTCGGGGTTCACGCACCGCCGGGAGGTTTCGAGCAACGGCGAGCGCTGGGCCTCGGGAGGGTCAACCTCCACCGGACCGCCGCACTCTGGACAGGTGACGGGCGGCTCGATCACCCTCGCCTCCTGGGGGCGCGAGCGCAGCACCACGCCGGCGACGTACGGGATGATTTCCCCGGCTTTCTCAACCAGCACCGTGTCCCCGATTCGGATGTCCGTGCGCGGCGCATCGGGGTTGTCAGGATCGGTCGATGCGTCCAGCACGCGCCCGTAGTTGTGCAGCGTCGCGTGCTTCACCACCGTGCCCGCCAGCAGCACGGGCTCCATCACGGCCCGAGGGGTGATCTTCCCCGTCTTGCCGACCTGATGATCGACGCGCAGCAGCACCGTCGTCTTGCGCTCCGCCGGATACTTGTACGCGACGAACCCGCGCGGGCTCTTGCTCGTGGAACCCAGTCGCGTCTGCTGCGCGAACGAGTCCACCCGAACCACCACGCCGTCGATCGCATACGGCTGGGCGTGACGCCGATGCTCGAATGCCCGGATCGCGGAGATCACGTCCTCGATCGAGTCGCTCACGCACAGCGGCGCGTTCACCGCGATGCCGAGGTCCTTCACGCGGCAGAGAAACGCCGAGTGCGAATCGGCAAACGTGTCGTCGCTGATCTCGCCGCGACCGTGCGCGGCGAAGCCGAGTCTGCGTGAGGCCGTGATCCTCGGATCGAGCTGCTTGAGCGTGCCGGCCGCCGCGTTGCGGGGGTTCAGGAACGGCTCGTCTCCCGCCTCCTCACGCTCCCGGTTCACACGCTCGAACTCCGCGATCGGGAAGTACACCTCGCCACGAACCTCGAGCACGTCGGGAACGGACGAAGCCCCCCGTCCCGCGGCGAGCACGAGCGGCACGGCCCGGATGGTCCGGACGTTCGCCGTCACGTCATCGCCCTTGACCCCGTCGCCGCGCGTGAGCGCACGCACGAGCACGCCGCGCTCGTATCGCAGCGACATCGCGATCCCGTCGATCTTGGCGTCCGCGACCAGGCGCAACGGCACGCTCGCCAAGCTGGCGGGGGCAAAGAGCCCGCCTCCGGACTCGGGCTGAGCAAGATCCCTGCACACCCGCTCGTGCCAGTCCACGAGGCCCCGATTGTCCTTCCGGCCAAGGTCGTAGGTGTTCTCGATGCTGAGCATCGGCACGCGATGCGCCGCGGTGACGAACCCCCCGACGATCTCGCCGCCGACACGATGCGTCGGGCTGTTGGGATCATCCAGGCCCGGATGCTCCCGCTCCAGACCGTCAAGCTCCATGAGCAGACGATCGAACTCCGCGTCGGACATGACCGGCGCCGCGTCCACGTAATACGCCCGATTCGCGTCTTCCAGAACGCGGCGAAGTTCGGCGACACGTGCGCGTGCGGCGGATTCGTTCATCGGCTGATCGTACCGGTATCATCATGCCCATGACCGCACGGATCATCGACGGCAAAGCCCTGGCGCAGCGCGAACGCGAACAGATCGCCGCCCGCGCCCGCGCCCTGCGTGAGGCCCGCCGGCCCGTCCGCCTCGACGCGCTGCTCTGTGGCGCCACCGACAACGCCGCCCGTCAGTACGCCGAGAGCCAGGCCCGCACATGCGCCGAGCTCGGCATCGACTACGTCCTGCACGAACTGCCCGCCTCCGCCACCCAGGACGACATCGCCGGGCGCGTCCTGCTGCTGAACACCAAGGACGATGTGTCGGCAGTCATGGTTCACATGCCCCTGCCAGTCGGCGTCGAGCCGTACGCCATCCAGCGGCTCATCGACCCCGACAAGGACGTCGAAGGCGTCAATCCCGCGAACATCGGCAACATCGTCTACGGGCGATCGTCCCTGGCCCCCTGCACGGCCCTCGCCGTGATCAGGATGATCGAGCACACCGGCGTTGCCCTCCGCGGCAAACTCGCGGTCGTGGTCGGAGCCAGCAACCACGTCGGAAAGCCCATCGCCGTCCTGCTCATGCGGCAGGATGCCACTGTCGTCTCCTGCAACAAGTGGACGCCCGACCTCCCCCACTACGTCTCCCGGGCCGACGTGCTGGTCGCCGCCGCCGGCGTCCCCAACCTCATCTCTCGGGACATGGTCAAGCCGGGTGCTGTTGTCATCGATGTCGGTGTCAATCGCGTGACCGCCGTCGACGGGTCCAAGAAAACCGTCGGCGATTGCGACTTCGACGCCATCCGCGCCCCGGGTAGCGCGGCATG
>DHLW01000070.1:28659-32305 GCA_002405485.1 Phycisphaerales bacterium UBA4658 | reverse complement strand
CGTGGTCCAGGCCGCCGAGCGGCATTCCGGCCCGCCCCCCTCCTAAGCGCCCTGGCCCCCGCCTGACACGGCGGGCTCCGGCTGGCTCCGGCTGGCACCCGGGTGGCACCTGGCTGGCATCTGGCTGGCATCTGGCTGGCACACGACAGACCGCTCCATCGCGGTCCCCTGCCACCCCCAGGAACCGCACAAGATGGGGGTAATCTCCCCATCCGGCACTATTTTCGCTCACTGTTCGTTCCTCTTCGGGCCGATGACCGATCCGTCGTCCGGAGGGAGCGTAGAGTTTCTGGTCCGATAGGCACTTGCCACCGGCCTCCTGTCTGCGGGGTTCACCATGACGCTTGCGTTGCTTGAAGGTTTCGGCAGCCCCATTCACTGGATCATCCTTCTCCTCGTAGCCTTGCTGCTGTTCGGGCGGCGCCTGCCTGAGGTCGGCCGCAGCCTGGGCAAGGGCATCACAGAGTTCAAGAAGGGCCTCAAGGACGCCGGCGAAGAGATCTCTGCCCAGCCGCAGGATCCCTATGCCTCCAACTCGAACCAGGCCTCGTACTCCGCCCCGCAGCGTCCACCGCAGCAGTATCAGCAGCAGTACCCTCAGCAGCTTCCCCCGCAGCAGTACGCGCAGTCGGCCCCGCCCCCGCCTCCCGCGGCGATGGCCGGGCAGCAGCCGGTCCGCGTTTCGCGCCAGGACATGGTGGATTGACCGCCCCGCAGCGGTATCATCCGTGACCTTGCCGAGGTAGCTCAGCTGGTTTAGAGCGCTGGATTCATAACCCGGAGGTCGGCGGTTCGAGTCCGCCCCTCGGCACTTTCGAAATCGGACGATCGAGTCGTACAGGCTCGCGTAAAGCCCCGCTCCAGCGGGACTTATCGCGGGCCTTGTTTGTTGGTGGACTTCAGACCGACGCGACCGGGCTCGAAGCGATCGGCCGCGTGCGGGGCTGTGCGTGCGGGTGCGGGAGTGGTACTGAGGGTGGGATCGGGGGAACGTGCTACAGCCGAGCCGCGAGGCTCTCGGCGATGCGCCCGAAGATGTCCCAGCGGCTGGCCTCCGGCTCGGGCCGAACGTCGATGGCCGTGAGCCATCGGTCGGCGGACGCTTCGTACCCGATCCCCCGCAGTCCACGCTCGATGCTGGGCATGTGCATGGAGCCATAGAGGACGCCGATGGAAGCGGGGATGCCGGTGCCGTCGGGCTTGGGGCCGTAGTCGACGCCCGCGGGCATGGGCAGGTCGCCGATCCACTGGCGCACGGTCTCGATGACGAGGCGGTCACGGAAGCCAAGGATGGTCTCCGGCGCATCGACCAGCGACTCTGGCGTTTCATGTTCCGGCGTGGCGTCGTCGCCGCCGGGCTCGTCGCTCATCGCAGCGTCGAACGCCTCGCACACAAGCAATCTGGCAGCGCGTTGCAGCCCCGGACTCCAGCTCATCACCATGGACGCGGCGGAGATGGCCCGGAGCATGGCGGCGGTGCCCAAATCGGCCCGGCTGTCTCCGCTCCTGAGCGTCATTCTTCGGGCGAAGGCGCTCTTCTCGCGTGCGGTGCCCGTGGACTGGTCTTTGCCGGCTTCCACGCTCGCGGCGTGGGCGACGAGTTCCTCTTCCGTGCGATCGCAGAGCACCCAGTTCGGACGGAACGTATCGATGTGGTCGTGCTGACTCTCCAGCCCGAGCGCGGGCGCGAGACGAGCGAAGAGGGTTTTGGCGTGGAGCTCTTTGGCGGTGAGCGGCTCATCGGCGTAGCGGAGGTCCGCGGCGTGTCCATCGCCGCCGGGCCGACCATCGGAGCCCAGGCTGACGAGTTCGTATCCATCACCACGGTTGACGTAGAGGTGGTCGCGTCCCCACCCGTCCACGGCCGCCCACATGGTTGAGCGCGACTGACCACGGGGCAGCCAAGCGACCAACTCCGAGAGCGTGGCCGGATAGCGGCCGTGCTTCCGTTGGAACCGCTCCAGGCGAATCGCCACCCACTGCTGATTCAAGCGAGAGAGCGCCGCTCGCTGCTTAGGGGTGTAGTTCGTGGCCTGACGCACCGCATCGGGGTCGAAGGGTCGATGGGCCCGGGCCTTTGACACCAACTCGTAGAGCACGAGCGCCTGAGCATCCAGCAGATGCTGCACCCGGTCGTAGTACTCGGCATGGCCGATGTGCGACACGCCCGCGAGCGTGATGGGCGGCCATCGCCGCGTGGGATGCCGAAGCTCGCGGACCAGCGTCTGGAGCTGTCGGCCCTGGCCGTCGCGTGTGGTGCGGGTATAGGTGACGGGTTCAGTCATGGCTGCAGGAGGGGCCGCGTTCGACCATGTCGATGGTGCATCGACATTCGGGATGAGGCATCGGGATGTCCATGCGATACTATCAACCCGTGAGCGCAGCCTTGGTCTTCATCCTGAACCGTCAGCGGCGTCTGGTTGAACGCTTCCAGGATGCAGGGGCGGTCTCGCCGGATGCGGCCAAGCGGTTGGCGGAGATCGGGGTCACGCCCAGCTTCATGTTCGCCCGCATGAGTGCCCGTGGCGTCTTCGTGCCCGTAGGCGACGAACGCTGGTGGCTCAATGCCACGGTGTGGACCCGCTACCGCCGGTGGCAGACCAAGCGGATGGTGGTCGGTGGACTGGCAGTCCTCGCGGCCTGCGTGCTTGTCGTGGCCCTGCTGATCTCGCTGTGAAGCGCGGGTTCTCCGGCAACGTGCCGCCGCTCAGCATGTTCGTCTGCTGACGCACGGCGTCGAGTGTCTCGTGGCGTTCTGCCCGCGGGATCATCCAGCGGCAAGCCCGGCGGGGGGAGATTCTGCCAGCCGCGTCCTCTGGGTCGAGGCGCACGCCGAGCGTCGACTTCCGCAAGTCGTGACGGTGGAGCGTGTCCTCATCCAACCACATCGAGCCTCATCGGCTCAAGTCGGGGTGGTGCCGCTCCGCGACCGGTCGTGGTCAGTCGGTCTCCCCGGCGCGGCGCATGACGGCCACGACATCCTCCACGGGGATGACAAACAGCCGGTTATCACCTTCGAACTCCACCGGGATCGCGTGCTTGGGGTTGAACAGCACCCGATCGTACTTGGAAATCGGGTAGTCGGTGTCGGCTTCCACCTTGGCGCTTATGGCCACGATCCGACCCGTCAGCGTCGGGATCTCGATCTTGTCCGGCAGGTGGATGCCCGCCTTGGTCTGCTTCTTGTCCTCGTCCTTTCGGATGAGCACTCGGTCGCCGATCGGTTCGACTACTTCGAGCTTGGCCGATGAGCGCGGGTTGGATGGGTCCTTTGACATGCAGGAGATGCTAGAGCCCGCGGCCCACCGTCGCTCGCTGGCGGCCCGAGCAACCGTGCCGGAGCTTCCAAGATGCTCGCGAACCCGCGGGTGTTTCCTCGGTCCTTACGCCTTGTCGGATCGCTTGGATGCCCGGTCGTCCGTACGCTCCCGCTCCATGGACCACTTTGCCTATAGGGACGGACGCCTCTGCTGCGAGGACGTGGACCTGACCGGACTTGCCGCACGGGTCAAGACCCCCACGTATGTCTACTCGGCCGCGACGCTCCGCCTGCACTATCAGCGGCTGCATCAGGCGTTCTCGACGCTCGATCCGCTCATCTGCTTCTCGGTGAAGAGCTGCTCGAACCTGTCGGTACTGCGGACGC
>DHLW01000070.1:19933-28446 GCA_002405485.1 Phycisphaerales bacterium UBA4658 | reverse complement strand
GGGCGTTCCGCCGCAGAGAATCGTCTTTGCCGGAGTGGGCAAGTCCGAGTCGGAGATCATCGCCGCGCTCGGACGCCCGGAAGATGACGAGCCCGCCGCAGGATTCCGGGAGCCCATCGCTCTGTTCAACGTTGAGAGCGAAGGCGAGTTCCAGCTCATCTCGACGATCGCAGAGAACCTCCGCATCAAGGCACGGGCCGCGCTGCGCGTGAACCCGGACGTGGACCCGGTGACCCACTCCTACACCACAACCGGAAAGGCCGAGACCAAGTTCGGCGTGGACATCGCACGGGCGCGGGACTTCTTCAAGAGCTATGACGGACACCCGTGGCTGAAGCTCTGCGGCGTGCACGTGCATCTGGGCTCCCCGGTCTCGTCGCCGCAGCCATATGTTGAAGCGATCGGCAAGGTCCTGAGCCTCATCGACGCACTCGAAGCCGTCGGACACCGTATCGAAGTGATCAACATCGGCGGCGGCTTTGGGGCCGACTACACCAGTGGTCAGGCGCTCCCCGCACAGGCGTATGCCGACGCGATCGTTCCCCTGCTCGCCGATCGTCTTGAGCGGAAGTGGACCGCCACAGGCCGGCGCACGCAGGTCGTGCTTGAACCTGGACGGACGATCGCCGCCAACGCCGGAGTGCTGCTCACGCGGGTGCAGTACGTCAAGACTTCCGGGAGCAAGAAGTTCCTGATCTGCGACGCGGGCATGCACACGCTTGTGCGTCCGGCGCTGTATCAGGCGTTTCACTTCATCTGGCCTACGAGCGTCGCCCCGCAGCACGTGCCCGCCGAGCGGACCGCAAAGCCGGGCGTTCCCGGACTCGAAGCGTGCGACGTGGTCGGGCCGATCTGCGAGACCGGAGACTTCCTCGCTCGCGGGCGAGATCTGCCGCCGGTCGCGCCGGGCGATCTTCTGTGCGTGTTTGGCGCGGGCGCCTATGGCATGAGCATGGCCAGCCGGTACAACTCGCACCCGCTGCCGGCCGAGGTGCTGATCGACGGCACGCGGGCCAAGATCGTGCGCGCACGAGAGACCTACGCGGACCTTGTTGCCCATGAGTTGAACGCGCAGGATATCGCCGGAAGCTGAAATCCCCGCTACGCGCGTGATTGCCCGGGCACTCTGCACGTGCCACCCGAGCACCGCCGACCCGGCAGCCGCGGGCGAATCCAGGCAAACAGCCGGTAGATCGCATCGAAGATGCTGCGCAGCACCGGCCAGCCGGTGGGCCGCAAGAGCCAGCCATATCCGACGAGCGAATACGCCTCTCGGAACACTTCCATACCCGTCACGATTCGACCGTCGGCATACACGCCGTGGATCGCCCCCATCACCTCTGCGTGTGTTCGGTTGAACACCGAGGGATCAAAGTCCGGTGCGGCGATGTCGATGAACGCCAGTCGGCCGCGCCCCCGATCCAGCCGCTGCATCACCTTGGCCTCGCGGACACACAGGGGGCAGTCGCCATCAATCAGAATGGTGAACGGAGCAGTCATGGGCTCATTCAGGTATTCGGTGCTCGGCCGAGTGGGATGCACCGACCACGCACTTGGGCTCAGACCCGGAGCCCGACCACACGCCCGAAACAGGCCAATCGGCATCGCCGGACCCGGCGCGGCGGCCCGCGCCGGGGTTATCCCACCGCCACCGGCTCCCGCCGATTCAGGACCACTTCGCCGTCAACAATCGTCACAATCGCTCGACCCCGGACCGTCCAGCCGTCAAAGGGGGTGTTCCGGCTGAGACTGAGGAACCTGGACGAATCGATGGTCCAGGAAACCTTGGGATCGATGACCGTGACGTCGGCGGCGGCGCCCACGTGGAGCCGCCCGAGGCCCAGTCCGGCCCGATAGACCCAGCCCAGCGACGATGCACCGGGTCCGCTTGGGGCATCGAGCCGGTCCAGCCCGCAGAGCTTCGCGGGCTCGATGGTCATCATGGCGATCAGCCGCGGCCACGAGATCACCCCGGGATCGATGAGCGCCTTGATGTACAGCGGGAGCGCAGTCTCGATACCGACGATTCCGAAGGGGGCGGCCTCGAAATCCAGGGACTTGCGATCCGAGGTGTGGGGCGCATGATCTGTGGCCAGCACCGTGATGG
Source organism: Phycisphaerales bacterium UBA4658 (assembly GCA_002405485.1). Classification (GTDB taxonomy): domain Bacteria; phylum Planctomycetota; class Phycisphaerae; order Phycisphaerales; family UBA1924; genus UBA4658. Next base: position 26,339 of record DHLW01000070.1, on the reverse strand, counting down.
TGCCGTCCGCGACGCCCTCGAGGATGGTGTTGATATCCGAGGTTTCGCGGAGCGGCGGGTTCATCTTCGCGTTGGTCCAGTAGCCCCCATGACGACGCACCTCGTCGTGCGTGAGCAGCAGGTGGTGCGGCGAGACCTCCGCCGTGACCGGCAGCCCCTTGGCACGGGCCGAGCGGATGATCTCCACGCTCCCGCCGCTGGACAGGTGCTGCACGTGGTACGGACATCCGATGCCCTGGTTGAGCCGCACGTCCCGCTCGATCACGGACTCCTCGGCGACCCGGGGCCAGCCGCCCAGGCCGAGGGTTGTGGCAACGGCCCCCGCGTGCATGGACGCCCCTCGCGTCAGCGACATGTCCTGGCAGTGCTGCATCAGCGCCAGCCCTGTCGGCTTGATGTACGTGAGCGCTGTGCGCATCAGGCCCGCAGAGGCGACGCAGTCCCCGTCGTCGCTGAAGCCCACCGCGCCGGCCCGGGCCATGAGCATGATCTCGGCGAGCTGCTCGCCCTTCCGCCCCTTGCTCACCGCCCCGACGGGAAACACGCGTGCCCCCCGCGGAAGCCGCGAACCGGTCTGATGGTCGTACTCCCCGGCCGTGTACACGAACTCCACCATCGCGTCATCATCGATCGCCGGCGTGGTGTTGGGCATGCAGCAGACGGTCGTGAATCCGCCGTCGGCCGCCGCCGCCGCACCGGTGCGGATCGTCTCGGCTTCCTCCATGCCCGGCTCTCGCAGGTGCACGTGCGGGTCGATCAGGCCCGGGCAGACGATGCAGTCGCCCGCGTCGATCACCCGATCCGCGCGGGACCGGTCGAGCTTCTGACCCACCGCGGCGATCATGCCGTCGGCGATCGCAACGTCGGCGATCTGGTCCAGTCCAGATGCGGGATCGATCACACGACCGCTGGCGATGAGGATGCTCGGCATACCCAAGGATAGATGGAGGTCGGCGGCAAACCACGACGCCCCCTCATCCCAGACACCCATCGTTTCAGACCGCCGAAGCACTCACGACTCAGCGACTCGGCTCTTCCCCCGCGGGCTCCAGAGCCCCAAGCCCACGAAGATCGGCCAGGGGCTCCTGGAACGAGCAGGAGCCGTACGACAGCGCAAACTCGTCCCGCGCCAACTGCACCCTGTCCACGTCCACATGCACCCCGCGCCAGCGGAGCTCATGATCCTCGAACACGAACGCTCGTGGGTCGGACTCCAGAAGGATCTTCTCGGTGGTCGCACCATCCACCCGCAGAGCGTGCAGAACAACCGCCGAGACAAACACATTCAGATATCCGTGCATCACGCCCCGCGGACACCCGGGCTCGTATGCGAGCGGATGCTCCGCCCGGATGGCGTGGTGCAGGCCCGCCGTGGCCTTGAACGGAACGTCCGCCGCATGGCAGGCGTGCAGGAACGCCGCCACGCTCTTTGCCGATGGAATCGCCTCAGGCGTCACGCCCCCGGTGCGGATCTTGGCCCCGGCGTCGGCTCCGGCGAGCGCGGCGATCGGCCCACGAAGGTCAACCGGGCCTTCCCCCTGCTGCACCGGAAGCTCGAAGAATGGGAACACGCCCTGAGCCATGATGTCCAGCGTCGACTCGATGAACGCGCCGAGTCGGCTCGCATCCACGCCGCAGTCCGCCGGGGGCTTGATCTCCATCGCGTCGATGACGGCGTGCCCAGCCTGCCGACGGGAGTGCCGATCGTTGAACGCGAAGATCAGATCCAGATCACGATCCGGATCATCACTCAGCACCGACAGCGGCCAGAGGTCAACATCCTGCCCTCGCGGCAGATGACGGTCGGCCGCGGCAGAAAACTCATCCAGCCGAGAAACCGGCACCACGAACCGGCCCAGCATCCACGCCTCCTCGCCGGCGAGCACCTCGGCGTACGCGGCGACCGCCTTCTCCATCGGGAGCTTCGCGGGGGGAAACAGCCCGGCATAGTCGACAAGACCGGACATCAGCGCGTGCACCGGGCGTATCTCAGGCCGGGAACGCTGGATCGGCGAGTTCGAAACGGGACGCGGGCTGCTCATGCGGGAATGTTAGGGACACCCGGAGCCTTGACGATCGGCGGACTGTCGGCGGCGACCTCGCGCAGCGGGCCGAGTTGCCGAAGCGACGGAAACACCCTCGCGATGATCAGGACAACTCCGATCGTCCCGATGCCGCCCACGATCACCGACCCGACGGCCCCGATCGGTCGAGCGGCGTCCACGGCCAGACCCCGCGCGACTGCCAGCGCTTCGATCGCCGCCTGCACACCGGTCGACTGCATCTTGCCAAGCTCGTTGCTGGACTCGATGAAGACGCTGTTGACCGCCGAGACCCGACCACGCAACGCGTCGGGCGTCCGAAGCGGAACAAGCTGGTGCCGGATGACCACGCTCACGTTGTCGAGCATGCCCCCGAGAAACAGCATCGCAAGCGAGAGCCACAGGTTCTTCGACAGCCCGAACACGATCGTCGCCAGCCCGAATCCCGCCACCGACCAGAGCAGGGCCCGACCCGCGCGTCGGAACGGCGGGCGGTGGGCGAGATACAGGCCCATCAGCACCGCGCCAGCGTAGGGCGCGGCGGTGAGCACCCCGAGTTCAAACGCCCCGACTTTCAGCACGTCCTCGGCGATGACCGGCAGCAGCCCGACAGCGCCGCCGATGAGCACCGCCAGCAGGTCCAGCGCCAGCGCACCAAGCACGATCTTGTCGCGCCACACGAATCGCATCCCGTCCAGCATGCCCGCCGCGAGCATGCCCACCGACACGCCCGCTCGCGGGATTGTCTCCTGCGCTCTTGGTCGCATGAGCATCCCGCTGACCGCGAACGTCAGGCAGGAGAGCACCGTCAGGAGATAGACCGGCGTGGCCGCGGCGGTGCCCGCGAAGCGATCGCTCCACCGCGGGGCATGCTCGATGATCACGCCCGCCAGAATCGGCCCAACCATCGCCGACAGATGGAACGCGCTGCTGTTCCACGTGACGGCATTGTGGAACGCGTCCTTGTGCACGAGCAGCGGGAGCAGACTCGATCGCACCGGCCCGTTGAACACCCGGGCGCACCCGCTCAGCACCACCAGCACGTACAGCAGCGCGATCGGCGCCCGCGTCAGACACGCGACGGCAATGCCCAGCGAGATGATCGCAAACGCCACCTGCGTCAGCACCAGCACGCGCTGCCGACTCACCAGATCGATGATCTGACCGGCCGGAAGCGCCAGCAGCAGAACCGGCAGCACACGGCACAGGCCCACGTACCCCAGCGAGAGCGGATCATCCGTGCGCTGATACACCTCCCACGCAAGCGCCATCGCCTGCATCTGCAAACCCATCGACGCCGGAAACCAGCCCCCGACAAACAGCCGATAGTCGCGCTCCCGCAGCGCGGCGTACGCGTCGTGCCTCGGCTCTTCTCCCACACGTGATTCCGGCGTCGTTGACAAGCGGAGCAAGAATACCGCGTGTTTCCGCCGTCGCCTTTCGCCGTCTTGCGGCATTGCGAGAGCCGCGGAAAGAGATCTGTCGGATCTCTCCCTCGATCCATGACAGATCGGCCAATCTCAGGCATCCTGTTTCATCAGCGGGAGGAAAGCGCCGTCACCCACGCGTGCACCGCGTCGGTGTCCGGGAGCGCGGCAAGATCGACGACGGTGCGGTACAGCCCGTCACCGTCATACTCGCTGCGCTGCACCGCGCCAAAGAGCGCCACGGGGCGATCGTCGATCAGGTGCACGGCGATCAACAGCTCTCGACCGTCATAGCACATCCGCCGAGACCGGAACACGATCTGCGATCGGCTCAGCTCGCACGCCCGACCAGACCACGTCGCACCCGGTCGGCCACGCTCGTCAAGTTCCGCAAGGTCCAGATCTGCCTTGAACGAAACGTTCGACTTGCCCGCCGGACGTGGACTCGGCTGGACCATGCCATCACCGCGGCCTTCAAGCCCCCGGCGACCGGACCCATCTCCAGACACGTACAGCCCCATGCATGCTCCAGCGCGGAACTCCCGCGCTGCAGTTCATCGGCTCGACGCATAGACCGCCTTGCTCCCTCCGGCATTCTCGGACCGGCTCGGCCCCCGGTCATCCGGGCAATCACTACCATCAACCCGTCTTTCCTGCCCTGACCGCTCTCATGCCCAGGCAACACGTCATCCTCTGCACGCACACGACGCTGCACGTCCGCCGCTGCCTGCTGGGCTTTGCAGCGCAGACTCGTCCCCCGGACTCCATCACACTCTCCTGCGACGTCGAGCAGCAGGACATCGTGGACGTCGTCGATCGTTCCTGCACAGAGACCGGCCTTCGAGTGCGGGTGCTGCAGCGCGCTCACGCCGGCGCCGCACGGTGCAGCCAGGTTCGCAACAACGCCGTGCGAGACCTCCTGAACCGCATCGATCCGTCCGGCGCCGATCGCCTGATCTTCCTCGATGGCGACACTGTTCCCAGCGCCGACATGGTCGCCCGGCATGAGATCCTCGGCGCCGAGCGCGGCCTGGTGTCGACTTTCAGGGTCAACCTCACCCCCGAGCAGACCGATCGCTTCGACGAGGCCGCCCTCAGGGATCAGCGCGAGCCCGTTGCCCTGACCGCGGCGCAGCGCACCGAACTGGACCGTCGCCACGCTCGCTACGCCCGGCAGCTTCTTTGGCGCCGCATCGGGCTCGGCAAGCCGCACAAGCCCCGGCTCATCGGCGGTCACTTCTCCACCCCGCTGCGCGCGTATCTCGATGTCAACGGGTGCGACGAGGCCTATCAGGGATACGGCCAGGAGGACGACGACCTCGCACGCCGACTTCACGGCGCGGGATGGAGGAGCGTGATCGCCGTGCGCGACATCATCGTGTATCACCTGCATCATCCCACGCGGGCTCCGGCCTCCTGGGACAGCGCACCGGGCGTTGCCCGGTTCCGCCGCAAGACCCCCATCCGCACCGAACTCGGACTGGATCGTCCCGCGCCGCAGGGACCGATCGTCGCCGTGGATTGCCCGCGTGGAGCACGCCCATGAGCCGACCCGAGCTTGCCCAGGTCGCCGGTCATCTGCGTTCGCTCATCCGCGGCGTGATTCCCGCGGAACTGCTCGCTCGCGATGCCGGAGCTGCAGGGGCGTTTCGCGACGAGCGGAGCAACCGACTCGCCGTCGACGCCCCGCTGCTGGCCAGCGCGTTCGACCTTCCTCTTGAAGACGCCGAGCACGCCGACGAGTCGAGCGATCTTCGATTGTGGCGAGCGGCGATCAAGGGCGGGCCCGGTCCGGTCGAGCTTGCACCCGGCTCCGCCGCACCGCTGTGCACGCACCCTCCGCGCGTCTCGATCGAGGTCTGGACCGAGGCCGAGCTCTCGGCACTGCACGCGCTCTGGCGGATCGCCCGTGTGACGGGCCGGGACGATCTGCGAACGCGGTGCATCGACGCGGCCATCTGGCACGCCGAGAACACCCAGCCCGACAACGCCACCAATCACCCTTGGGCCGCGCACGTCTTCCACATCGCATCGGAGGCGACCGGCGTCTGGGAGCTGCAGCACTACGCCCAGACGCTCGTGCACAACGCGATGATCGGCGGCCGCGTGCGCGTCCGCTCGGCGATCATCCTCCTGGATTGCGCCCGTGAGCTGGAACGGCTGATCGATCCCGGGCATGCCGCGCCCGCCGCGGGATCGCACGGCTAGACGTGCGCCGCGGGAGCGTGGGCCGCGCCCGGGCGCGATCCGCGAAGCCACTTCGTCACGCTCGAGTCCAGCGAGTGCCGCTCCGCCGATCGATACTTCCGCTGCAGCGTCGCCGCCACAAGGCCCATGAACAGCGGCTGCGGTCCAAGCGGGCGACTGGTCAGCTCGGGATGGAACTGCGCCGCGATGAAGAACGGATGCGTGGGCACATCGGCAACCGCCGCGGCGTGCGCATCCAGCGGCTGAGCCAGCTCAAGCACCTGCATGATCGGCTGGCTGGGGTGCCGACCGGAGAAGATCAGCCCGGCCTGCTCGAGGCGGTCGATGTACTGCGGCTCCACCTCGTAGCGATGCCGGAACCGCTCGCGAATCGAGACCGCACCGCCGACCGGCCCCCCGACTCGGTGGCGATAGAGAAACTCCGCAAGCGAGCCGCCGCGGAGGTCGACCTCCTGCCCGCCAAGACGCATCGTGCCCCCGAGCCCCTCGATGCGCTTCTGCTCCGGAAGCTCGCTGATGACCGGGTCGAGCACCGACGCGTCGAACTCCGTCGAGTTCGCCGAGCCCAGCCCGAGAACATTCCGCGCAAACTCGATGACCGCCACCTGGAATCCCAGGCAGATGCCGAGATAGGGAACAAGCTGCTCCCGGCAATGCCGGACGCACTGGATCTTTCCCTCCACCCCGCGCGAGCCGAATCCCCCCGGAACGATGACCCCGTCCAGCCCG
>DHLW01000070.1:16981-19724 GCA_002405485.1 Phycisphaerales bacterium UBA4658 | reverse complement strand
GGCATACGCGTCCCGCATCGCCACGTACTTCCCCGTCACGCCGATCCGCACCGAACGCTTCTTCCCCCGGGTCAGCCCCTCGTAGAACGCCCCCCACTCCTTGCGTCGGCGATCCTCCTCGGCAACGTCGACCCGGTCGTGCAGGTCCAGAATCGACAGGATCTCGCGATCCAGCCCCGTCGCCCGCATGTCGTCGGGGATCGTGTACACGCTCTCCCGGTCGTGCATGCTGAACACCCGGCGCATCTGCACGTTGCTGAACAGCGCGATCTTCTCCCGCACCTGCTCCCGCACCGGCTCCGTGGCACGGCAGGCGATGATGTCGGGCTGCACCCCCGCCTCCATCAGCCGCTTGATNNGAGAGGATCTCGCGGTCGAGCCCGGCGCCGCGCATCGCGTCGGGGATCACGTAGATCGACTCGCGGTCGTGCATCGAGAAGACGCGCTTCATCGGCACATTCGAGAACATCGCGATCTTCTCGAGGACCTTCGGCGTGATCGGGTTCTTGGCGCGGCAGGCCACGATCTGCGGCTGCACACCCGCCTCCATCAGCCGCTTGATGCCAAGCTGCGCCGCCTTGCTCTTCTGCTCACCCAGCGTCTGCGGTTTGATGATGTACGTCAGCGCCACAAAGCACACCGCGTGCTCGCCCTCTTCAAACGCCAGCTCGCGAAGGGCCTCGATGTAGAACCCGTTCTCATAGTCTCCAACCGTCCCGCCCACCTCGATGAAGACCACGTCGGCCGGCCGGCTCCCGTCGCCGTACATCGCCAGCTCGCGCAGACGCCGCTTCACTTCCCCGGTCACGTGCGGGATCCACTGCACATCGCGCCCGAGATACGCCCCGTGCCGCTCTCGATCCACGATCGTCGAGAAGATCTGCCCGCTGGTCATGAAGTTGCGGCGGGACAGGTCCTGCTCCAGCAGCCGCTCATACGTCCCGAGGTCCATGTCGCACTCGGTGCCGTCGTCCAGCACGAACACCTCGCCATGCCGGAAGGGATTCAGCGTTCCCGCGTCGATGTTCAGATATCCCTCGAGCTTGATCGGGGCCACCACCAGCCCCTTGTCCTTGAGCAGCTTCGCCACGCTAGAAGCGAAGATCCCCTTCCCCAGCCCGCTCATCACCGTGCCGAACACCGCGACGTACTTCGTCCGCCCGCGCCGATACCCCTCGGGAATCGGGGAAAAGAACTCCGTCTCCACGCTCTTGTCCGCGTGCCGGGCCAGCAGATTGCCCGCCCCGGATCCAGCGTGCTCGCTCTCCTCAACGTCCCCAGCGTCAATGCCCTCGCCGGTCGCGTCGGCCGACCCCTGCGGGGATCGGGTCCATTCCTGCTCTCGTGTCGGCAATCCGCCGCCTCCGGACCCATGCGGATGACCCATGCTCCGGGTCCGGTCCCCGCGAAAGTCGGCGTCCGAGTGCGTCACCACGACCGGCCTCGACGGGCGCGGTCCGGCGCCCGCAATCACACCCGGCCGCTCATCGGCGGCGGTCGGGCGCGGGGTCATCTTGGGGGTCTCATGCGTCGACGTCGGCGGCTTCGGCGGCGGCATGGACAACACTGTATTCCATCCGGTGCGCAATGTCGCATCCCCGGAACCCCGGTCTGGACAACTTCGTGTTTCACCCGCCCTCTGATTCGGTATCCTGTTCCCCCGAGCAACGTCGCTTCACCCTCAGACCGGTTTTCTCGACCCCGTTCAGGTTGTGTGCCCCCGATGACTGACCCGACACGCGCGTGGACCCGACCGCCCAGCCCAGGTCGGAGATTCACCGTTCGACTCCCGGCCCTGATCGCTGCCCTTCTGGCCTTTGCAAGTCCGGCCATCGCCCAGCCGGCCCAGACCGATCGACCATCCGCCGCTCCGGAATCCGATGCGGCGTCACGCGATCCCCGGTTCGACGCCGAGACCGGACGCGATCGCCGCGTCTGGCCGACCCATCCCACGTTCACGCACCACCAGTTCTCCCTCAACCTCGTCATCCCCGACATGGGCGTACCGGCGTTCACCGCCACGGCCACCATCGAACTCTCTCCCATCGCGTTGCCCCAGACCCAGGTTGTCCTCGACGCCGGACCCGAGCTCACCTTGACCGCCGCTCGGATGAACGGCGTTCCCGTCGCCTTCTCGCATGATCGCGACGCCGGAAAGCTCACCACGACGCTCAGCCGTCCCGTCCAGACAGGGGAGCGGTTCACGCTCGCTTTGGATTACACCGCCCTCAAGCCCGGCGGCCGAGGAGAGGGCATGACCTTCTCCGGCGATGATCGACGAACGCCCGAGGTCGACTTCATGCTCCACACCCAGGGGCAGCCGCAGAGCAACAGCCGATGGTTCCCCTGCCACGACTTCCCGAATCTCCGGGTTCCCGTGGAGATCATCGCGACCGTGCCCGAGCCCTTCGAAGCCGTCGCCAACGGCACCCTGCTCTCGGTCACTCGGCGCGCATATGCCAGCATGGGGCTCACCCCGCCCGCCCCAGTCACGCCGATCACGGCTGGCGACGATGCCCCGGCCGCTCCAGAGCCCTCCCCGACGCACCTCCGCACGTTTCACTTTCGCCAGACCACGCCCCACCCCTACTACCTCACCTGCCTGGTCGTGGGACGGTTTGACGTCATCAACCTCGGCGGGCCCGGCTCGCCGGTGCCCGGCCTCTCCATGCCCGTTTACGGCCCCATCGGCTCCGCGGAGCAGCTCCGACGTGTCTTTGCCAACACCCCGTCCATGATCACG
>DHLW01000070.1:0-16878 GCA_002405485.1 Phycisphaerales bacterium UBA4658 | reverse complement strand
TCTTTGCCAACACCCCGGCCATGATCACGCACTTCAGCACGCTCCTGGACTCCCCATTTCCATGGGACAAGTACGCCCAGGTCCTCTGCCGCGACTTCACCGCCGGGGCCATGGAGAACACCTCGATCGTCACCTTCAACGCCAACCTCGTCCGCGGAGGCGGGCGTCGAGGTTCGATCGACGACATCATCGCCCACGAACTCGTCCACCACTGGTTCGGCAACCTCATCACCTGCAAGAGCTGGGAGCACCTCTGGCTCAACGAGGGCTTTGCGTCCTACGGCGAGGCACTCTGGGCCGAGAAAGTCGGCGGCGAAGACGGATACCACCGGGCCATCAGCCAGTTCGTACGCCGCGAACGCGCCACCAGCTCCTCACGCACCGCGCCGCGACGGGCCGCCATGGTCAGCAACATCTACCGCGATCCCGACGCACGCTTCACCAGCGGCGACAATGTCTACTCCAAGGGCGCCGTCGTCCTCCACATGCTCCGCATGCGCCTCGGCGACCACGTCTTCTTCGAGGGCGTCCGCAGATACATCAAGCGGCACACCCTCGGTCACGTCGAAACCAGCGACTTCCGCACCGTCATGGAAGAAGTCTCCGGGCAGTCACTCGAGCGGTTCTTCTATCAATGGTGCGAGCGCCCGGGACACCCCACCCTCGCTTTCGACCTCGCCTTCACCGACGCTGACCCCTCCGATGCTCTCGACGCCGGCACCCTCACCGTCACCGTCGAGCAGACCCAGACCATCGACGCCGACAACCCTGCCTTCGCCCTTGTGGTGCCGATCTGGGTGCGGTTCTCCGACGATGACGGTCAATACGTCTATGTCTCCACCGAGGTCCGCTCCGTGACCGAGCGCTTCGAGCTGCCCCGTCGCCCAATCGGTGTCGAAATCGACCCCAACATGACCATCCTCAGCCGAAACCGCATCCGGACCGACCTGACCGACGCACGACCCGCCGACACCGATGGGCAGTAACCCCCCCGCCCCCCCATACCCCCGGTCCTGCCGCTCCCCGACCTGTCGCGAGCCAACGTCCAACTGTGGTCTCTTCATCGCAGTCTCGACACGCTGCATTGCATGTCGGCCACAATCCAGTAAGATCTCCGGGCAGGAGATGCCACCATGTCCACCGTGCAAGGGCCTCGGATCCGGCGTTGTTCTTGGTTCGTCCCCGTGCTGGCTCCGGCCATGTTGGCGGCAGCGACCCAGACCGCTTCGGCCCAGCCCCTGGCCCTGTCGTACAACTTCAACGGGCTCGTCCACGGCGCGGCCGAGCAAGGCCAGCCCGACTCCCTGACGGGCTTCCGCTCCATCTCGGATCGGTCGCTGCTCATCGATGGTGCCGCCGGATCGCTCGGGACGAACCCCATCACCGGAGCAAATGGCATCAGCTACTCGATCGTGCAGACCGCCGGACTGCTCGACATCGTCCACCTGGGCAACCGCACCATCAACTTCGCGTATGAGGCCGCGGCCCCGGGCGTGAACCCCAACATCGGCATCCAACCCACCTGGGACAGCACCCCGAATCACACCACCCCGCAGCTCAGCGACGTCTCCGCGCAGGGCATCACCCTCTTTGCCAACAGCGAGATCGGCGTTCTGTACATGATCTCCAACGGCGGGGGGCAGTTCGACGTCACCCTCACCTTCACCGACGCCTCCAGCGTCACCTGCCGACTCGCCGGACCCGACTGGTTTGGCGTCCCCGCCGTCCCCGCTCGGCTGAACGGCGTGAGCATCCAGTCTCGCCTTGGCGGCACATCGCAGCGCTGGGCCAGCACCGAGAACACCGACTCCGGCACCACCGCCCCCATCACCCCGACCGATCGTCGCCTGAGCGTCATCGAAGGCGTCATCAGCGTCGCCGAGATGATCGCCGACGGCCTTGGCAACCATGCCGGCAAGACCCTCCAGTCGATCAGCTTCGGCAACGCAACCTATTCCACCGCCACTCCGGGCACCGGACGCGGGTACGCCATCCTCGCCGCCTCCCACAGGGGCGCCGCGATCTTCCCGCCCACAGCCATCGCTTCCGCCACGCCTTCCACCGTCGGTCTCGGCAACACCACCCGGATCGCCGTCACCGTCACCCCAGGGAGCGCGCCAAACTCCATCGTCTCCGGATCGGTCGATCTCTCATCCATCGGCGGCACCCCCATCGCCCTCAACGACAGCGGGCTCAATGGCGACGTCACCGCCGGCGACAACATCTGGTCGGTCGACGCCGTCATCCCGGGTTCCGCCATCGGCGGACCGGCAACCCTGCCGTTCACGATCACCGACGTCCAGTCCCGCACCGCGACGGGCAATGTCGGCCTGACCATCGTCGCTCCTCCTGCCTCGACCGACCTCGGCACGCTCACGAGCGGCACCTCCGCGACCACTGACGCCCTCAATCCGGGCGAGATCCGCTGGTATCGCTTCACGCTCGCCGCCCCGATCGCCGCGGCGAATCTCGAGATTCTCGACATCGACACCGAAGGATCGACCCTCACCGGCGGCCAGTTCGCCGACGATACCTATATCGCCCTCTACGACGCGAACGGCGTACGCATCGCCCTTGACGACGACGACGGCACGGGCTTCCGCAGCCAGCTCACCTTCGGCGCGGCCACGCCCGCCCGCCCGGCTCCCGGCGACGGCCTCGCATACAACGGACGCGACGGCGCCACCCTCCCCGCCGGCACCTATTTCCTCGGCATCACAGCCTTCAACGCCTCGGCGGGCACTGCAAACTGGGCCCTCACCACCAGCCACACCCACACCGGCACGATCTCGCTGAACATCCGCCTGGGCCAGATCCCCGGTCCGGGCGGCCCGCCGGCGGCGTTCACCGACCTCGGCTCTCTCACGTCAAGTGCAAGCTCCACGCAGCCCATCGCCGTTGCCGGCGGGGTGACGTGGTTCCGGTTCGATCTCCCCGTCGCCATCGCCGCCGCCAACCCCACGCGGACCTTCCTCGACATCGACACCGAAACCTCCGCGATCACCGACACCATCATCGCCCTCTTCCGCGCCGACGGCACCCTCGTCGGCACCGATAACAACGACGGTTCAGGAACCTACAGCCAGCTCACCTTCGGACGCGGAACTCGCGCCGCAGTCGGCGACGGGCTTGCCTATTCCGGCCGCGACGGCGCCACGCTCATCGCGGGGACCTATTACCTCGCCGTTGGCGAGTCCAACCTCGTCTTCGCCACCGGTTTCATCGCCGCCTTCGGCTCCGGCCCAAGCACCGGCAACGTCACCGTCTCCCTCCGCACCGGCGTGCAATCTCCGATCATCGCCGGACCGATCAACAATCCCGCCAACGGTCACGACTACTACCTGCTCGAGAGCGGCTTCACCTGGACCGACGCGGAAGCGTTCGCCGTCACGCTCGGCGGGCACCTGGCCTCCATCAACGACGCCGACGAGAACGAGTTCGTGCGAGCCAGCGTCCTCCGCTTCGACGGCACCGACCGCCGAGGATGGATCGGATACACCGATCAGGTCATCGAGGGCACGTTCGAATGGAGCGACGGCTCCACGACGACATACACCAACTGGGGACCCGGCGAGCCCAACAACGGCGGCCCATCGCTGAACGAAGACCACGTGGAAATGCTCGGCAACGGCGTCTGGAACGACCTATCCAACGCCGGCGCCGCCACCGGTGACTTCGCAATCGTCGAAGTCGTCCCGCCGCCATCCTGCCCCGCCGACTTCGACGGCAGCGGCTCGCTCAGCGTCCAGGACATCTTCGAGTTCCTCAACGCCTGGTTCGCCAGTCTGCCCTCGGCCGACTTCGACGGCATGAATGGCACCGACGTCCAGGACATCTTCTCGTTCCTCAACGCCTGGTTCGCCGGCTGCTGAATCGCACGCTCGGCCAATCGTCAACCCGCGATCGCGCTCTGCCACTGCCTGATCGCGTCGATCGGCCAGATGAGCATGAGCACGTTCAGCGTCAGATTGTCCCGCACCCACAGCAGCGTCCCCAGCTCGAACGCCACGAACAGCGCCAGCGTCTTCGCGAATCCAAGCGCCCGCGCGATGAACACCCCGCACGCGCACGCCACGATGTCCATCCCCGAGTTGATCACGCTGTCACCGGTGTAGCCGATCGAGATCGTCACCGCGCGGTACCGGTTGATGATGATCGGCGAGTTCTCCAGCACTTCCCACGCGCACTCGATGATCGTCGCGATGCACAGGGCCCAGCCCAGTGACGGCCGCGTGTACCTCAGCGGCAGCCACATGATCAGCCCATAGAACCAGAATCCGTGGCTGATGTGGCTGAACAGATACGGATCCACCAGGTGCTGCGAGCAGTGCTCCGACCAGATGTCCCCCGTCCAGAGAAACCTCTGCCCGCACGCGCACCACCAGATCCGACCCATGAGATGGAGCGTCAGCACCGTGACCGCCATCGTCACACACGCCAGCACATACGGCAGAATCTCTCGACGCTTCGAAGCCAGCGATGGGTTGTCCGGTGCCGTCATCCCCAGAGTATCGGCATCGCGGGCAGCCCGATTGCACACACTCCCCGAATCCGCCGCACGATCCGAATCGACCACGCAGCCGAACCTCACAACGGCCTCGGCTCGCCCTTCCAGCCGAACGCGTGCCGGAATGCCGCCCGATGACAGGCCTCCATCTGGTGAAAGTCGATGATGTCCCGCACGAGCAGGTTCTCAAACTCCATCGGCAGCCGATTCTGGTGTATGCCGCTGTTGTCCGTGCACACCGCGACGTCGACCCCCGCATCAAAGCACCGCGCGAACACCACCCGCAGGTCCTCCAGCGTCTTCAGCGTCCCGGTCCGCACATACGTCGTCGGACACACCTCCAGACACTGCCCGCGCTTGGCGATGTCGCGCAGCAGATTGGGCTGCCGAAGGGGAACCTGGATGCCATGCCCGATCCGATCCAGGTGCGGCAGCAGCTCCGGATACAGCCCGTCGCCGGTTTCGAACACGTGCGCCGTCGTCCGCAGCCCGCGCTTGCGAGCCAGCTTGAGCAGATCGACAAGCTCCTTGATCCGCGGGCGATAGAGCGCATCCGGTCCGGCTATGTCGATCGCGACCACCGACCCGTTCCTGGACGCGTCGCGAGTTCCCGCCGCGTGATGCCCGATCGCAAGCTCCACCGTCGACTTGTTCACCCGCGCCGACAGCTTGCTGTGCACGCACAGAATCTGCCGAACCTGCAGCGGATACTGCGGCTGGCTCACCGCCGCCTCCGCAATCGTCTGCACCACCTCCGCCATCTGCCGGATCCGCTGCGACTCATCCAGATGATCATCCGTGCGATAGAACGGCGTGTACCTCAGCTCCACATACGCCAGGTTGTCAAACAGCACCGCCCCGCGCACAAGCCGCTGAATGAAGTACCGCAGCGAGTGCAGCCGCTGAATCCGCTCCACCAGCGTGTGCGTCTGCAGATACGCCTCCAGCGAGCGATGCTTCTTGGCAAAGAACGCCTCGAACCGCTCGTGCGTCGGAAACCGCCGAAGCAACTCGTGCCCCTGCTGCCGAAGCAGATACGAATACAGAATGTGCGGCAGAATCGCCCCGCCCAGGTGCAGATGCAGCTCGCTGAACACACCCCGGCCCGCCGAACGAGACTGGGGTCCGCCCGACTGACGACGCGCCCGACCCGCCGATCCGGGTGTTGAGCTGCGCGAAGTTGACACGCCCTGAGCCAAGCCCCCGCAGCGTATCGCCAAGGGCTCTCGGCGTCCGTCCAAGCCCTTGCCAGCCCTCAGCAGGCCCCAAACAGTGTAAACCCCGAACTTTCTATATGCACGTCCGAACACCTCCATTTCGGGTGCCAAAACAAGGGAAAAGTCTGGGTTCCTTACACACTCTTCGCGCAACTCCTGCGTCAAGACTCGGACGCCGCCCTTGTCTCCCAAATGCGATCAGGTACAGTTGGTTTCCACGTCTGACCAACGTGCAAAGCCCAAACTGTCTGTGAAGCCAACTCGGTGATCGCGGAGACCACCTCGGTCATGGTCTCGCGATATCTGCAACCTCGTCCCGCCCGTATCGGGGACTGGGTGCATCTATCGGATCGTCTCCAAGCGAAACCGTGCGAGCCCGCGCTGGGTCGCAGTCAGTCGAACACTCGAACGATTCCAAGTCGAACAAGGAGGATTGTCGTCCATGAACTCTGCTTCCAAGATCCTGTGTACCGCCCTCGGCACGCTCGGACTCGCGTCCGGCGTGCTGGCTCAGGCCAACGTCGTCATCAGCCAGGTCTTCCCGGGTGGCGGATCGGGGAGTACTTCTGCGGTGTTCCGTGATGACTTCGTCGAGCTCTTCAATCGCTCGAACACCGCGCAGAACATCGGCGGCTGGTCGGTGCAGTATCAGAGCGGCGGCGGAGCGTCCTGGGCCGCGGCTCAGGCCATTCCCGCTGGAACCACCCTCCAGCCCGGTCAGTACTACCTGATCCAGCTCACCTCAACCGGCTCCCCGCTGGGTGGCGCACCCATCGCGGCTCCGGACTTTGTCCCGACCACGCCCCCGGCACTCTCAAGCTCAGCCGGCAAGGTCGCTCTCTCCAACGCCAGCACCGCGTTCGCCGTGGCGTGCCCAACCGGCAACGCTGCTCTGGTCGACCTCGTGGCCTGGGGCTCCACCGCCTCGACGTGCCGGGAGGGCTCGGCCAACGTCGCCGGCAGCCCCGGGCTCGCCAACGCCGTGACCCGCGGCGGCAACGGTTGCAACGACACCGACCAGAACGGCAACGACTTCACCCTCGTTTCTCCCAACCTGCGCAACACCGCGACGATCTCGCCCTGCTCCGGTGGCGTCCCGCCCTCCGGCGTCGGTGCGACCAATCCCACCGCTGCCTGCCCGGGCACGCCGATCACCTTCACCGTCACCACCACGCAGGGATCCAGCCCCGCGTCGACGATCACGAGCGTCACCGGCGACTTCCTGACCA
The DNA here is from genome assembly GCA_002405485.1 of Phycisphaerales bacterium UBA4658. GTDB lineage: Bacteria > Planctomycetota > Phycisphaerae > Phycisphaerales > UBA1924 > UBA4658. Next base: position 9,925 of record DHLW01000070.1, on the reverse strand, counting down.
TCGGCCTCACCGGCGCTGAGTCGTTCACGCAGAGCCCGGCCAACACCTGGACCTTCGCCACCACCCTCAACAACGTCTCGCCCGGGAACTACTCCTTCCCCGTGACCATCACCGATGCCCTCGGCCGCATCGGCAACGCCAACCTTGCCCTTCAGGTCGTGAGCTGCTCGCCGCAGATCACCTCCGGCACCGGCGCCAGCCCCGCCGGCGTTTGCAACGGCTCGAATACGACCCTCACTGTCAACATCACCCCGGGCCAGAATCCCGCGAGCGTCTCCTACACCGTCACCGTTGACCTCTCCCTCATCGGCGGCACCATCACCCCGATGACCCAGACCGGTCCGACCAGCTTCCAGCTCGTCGCCAACGTCCCCGCCGCGACCGTCGCCGGCGTCAAGGTCCTCCCCATCTCGGTGACCGACGATCAGAACCGGACCGACACCGGCACCATCAGCATCTACAACGACAACTGCACGCCCTCGGCCAGCACCGTGGTCATCAGCCAGGTCTACGGCGGCGGCGGCAACTCCGGCTCCACCTTCACCAACGACTTCGTCGAACTCTTCAACCGCTCCACCTCGGCTGTGGACATCACCGGGTGGTCCATCCAGTACGCCTCCGCGACCAACACCAATGGCGGGTTCGCTTCCAGCAACCCCGCCACCAACGTTCCGGTTGTCCTGTCTGGCACCCTCCAGCCCGGCCAGTACTACCTCGTTCAGCTCAGCCAGGGCGCCGGCGGCACCACGCCGCTGCCGACCCCGGACCTCACCGGCGGCGTGCTCGTCGGCGCTGACAGCGGCCGCATCGCCCTCGTCCGCAACTCCACCCCCCTCCTGCTCAACTGCACCAGCCCCGACATCGCCGACCTCGTCGGCTATGGCACGAGCGCGACCACCGGCGCGATCTGCTTCGAGGGTGGCAGCGCGATGAACACCCTGAGCAACACCAACGCAGGCTTCCGCCAGCTCAACGGCTGCCAGGACAACGACCAGAACCGCATCGACTTCTTCACCGCTGCTCCGGCCCCGCGCAACACCGCCAGCACCTTCAACCCCTGCGGCGTCGTCGTCCCCACCGGCGCCTGCTGCACCGCCGGCTCCTGCGCCCTCACCACCCTGGCCGCCTGCACCGGCACCTACCAGGGCAACGGCACGTCCTGCTCTCCCAACCCCTGCACGATCCCCGTTGGCGCGTGCTGCAACGGCACCTCCTGCAGCATCCAGACCGCCGCCTTCTGCTCGACCGTCGGCGGCACCTACCAGGGTGACGGCTCCGGCTGCACGCCCAGCCCCTGCGGCGCGCCCGCCGGCGTCTGCTGCCGCGGCGCAACCTGCAACACGACCGTTCTCCAGGCCGCCTGCGTCACTTCAGGTACCCAGTGGGGCGCCAGCTTCAGCACCGCTTCCGGCACATGCAACATCGCCGGCAACAACACCTCCCCCTGCTGCCATGCCAACTACGACAAGGTTGACGGCATCCAGGTCGCCGACATCTTCGCCTTCCTCAACGACTGGTTCGCCTCCAGCACCTTCGCCGACTTCGGCGGCGACGGCACCACGGCTCCGGACGTGAACGACATCTTCGACTTCCTCAACGCCTGGTTCGCCGGCGGCTGCTGATCCAGCAGACTCCTCGGACCTGAGGTCCAAGGCAACTCCGCACGACACCCACCCCCGGTCGCGAGATCGGGGGTTTTCTTTTTCATCCACACCGATCGCTCCGGCCGTCTGATGCCACCGGAACCAACCGCCCGAGAACCATTGCCCGTCCCCCTCCCGCTGCCCATCACCATCACGCCACTCCAGCTTCCAGTTGCAAGATCCTGCTCGGATGAGCGAGGCGCGGTCGAGCGCCGCGGTCGTCCAAAATCAGCGATCGACTCCGGCACGTACTCCACGCGCCCGCACGAGCCCGGCTCTGCGGCATGGAGACGCTCATGCTCTGTTCCCTGCGAGAGTGCTTCGTCATTGGTCTGCTTGCCTGCTTCGCCGCAACCCACGACGCCCGCGCCGTTGACAACGACAACTGCCCCCAGGCCCGCGTCCTCAGCACCCTGCCGGCCGTGTTCACGATCGACAATGCACTGGCGCAGCCGGACATCGACCCCGGCTGCAGCATCGGTCCGCAGGGAAACTTCGGCGTGTGGTTTCGCTACGACGCCACCACATCGGGACTCATCGATGTCAGCGAGTCGTCGGAGCAGGAAGTCGTCATCGCCGCGTGGGCCTTTCCAACAGCGTCTGCGCGATGCCCGGTTGAGTCCGACGCGATCGCCTTCTGCACCTCCGATCAGCGGCGGAGCTTCACGGTGACCGCCGGAACCACCTATTACATCCAGATCGGCTCTCTTTCGCCGGATGGACCGGGCACCCCCATGGTCCTGCAGTTCCGGTTCTTCACGCGAGCGGTCAACGACGAGTGCTCCGCCGCGACTCCGATCCCCGTCGGCTCCACGCTTGTCAACAACTTCCTCGCCACCACAAGCTCGGCGCCGCTCAACGCGATGGCCTGTCCCACCTTTGCACAGTCGATCTTCTCCGACACGTGGCTCCAGTGGACAGCGCCCGACAATGGCCAGCTCGCCCTGGTGACCCATCTCGGCGGACCTGGTCGACTCGCGCTCTATGGCGGCGGGCCGAGCCCCGGGCTCTGCCCCACGATCCCGACTCCCATCCAGTGCCAACCCACCGGAAGCGTCCTTCCAGGCGGCGCGGCGGCTCCGCTGAACGTGATCGCCGGACACACCTACTTCATCCAACTCGGCTCCTCGTCCTTTGTCCAGAGCTTCTTCGAACTGGAAGTCGCCTTCGATCCCGACACCGCCGGCGCCTGCTGCCTCGGTGCTTCGTGCACCGTGCGAACGCCAAGCGCATGCGCCTCGGTCGGCGGGAGCTTCATCGGCCCTGCAACGATCTGCTCACCGGCAACAAGTGAGATCCGCTCCTATTCCGGCCCGGGCGGCAATGTGCCGACATACACCTTCAACGCCCCCGAGCGGTTCGTCAGCACCATCGTCGTCGCCGACTCCTTCCCGGTGGCCGACGTGACGGTCGAACTTGACAACCTCATGCACCCGATCAACAGCGAGGTCACGATCCGGCTCAGCAAGGATGACCGGTCCGTCACGCTCTTCTCACGAGGTCGCCGAGGCGTTGCCGGCATCGGCAGTCTCTCGGCGCAGTTCTTCGGCGCGTATGCGTTCAGCGATGCCGGTTCTGACACCCTCTTCAACACCCTCGGGGGGATTTCGCACGTTTCGGTCCCCCAGGGCACGTTCCGGCCCTGCGCCGTCGGAGGCATCGCTCAGAGCTTCTCCGACGCGTTCAACGGCATCGACGCCGCCGGCACGTGGACGCTCACCATCACCGACTATGTCCCCGGTGACGATGGCGTCCTGGGTTTCTGGAACCTTCGGCTGACAAGCGGTGGCCCCGGCCCGTGCGGAAACCCAGCAAGTGTCTGCTGCCGAGGAGCCACCTGCAGCAGCACCATCACTCAGGCCGCCTGCGCCACTTCAGGTACCCAGTGGGGCGCCAGCTTCAGCACCGCGTCCGGTACCTGCAACGTCAGCGGCAACGCCACGACTCCGTGCTGCTTCGCTGACTACGACAAGACCGGCGGCATCCAGGTCGCCGACATCTTCGCCTTCCTGAATGACTGGTTCGCCTCCAGCGCCTTCGCCGACTTCGGCGGCGACGGCGCCGGCACCCCCGACGTTGCCGACATCTTCGAGTTCCTCAACGCCTGGTTCGCCGGCGGCTGCTGAGCACAACGTCATCCTCCTGATCAGTTCAACCTGGCACTTCACCGCCGCCGATCGTCAGGACTGATGGCCCGCTCTGCCCGGCCTTTGGCACGTTGCGGCCATCGGAACACGCTCCCGACGCGAGCGAGTCACGCAGCCCGAGCGGGCCCGATCGCACTCTCAGATCAACTCCTGAACAGGCTCGCGACATCGCTGCGGGCTCTCGCAGCCCAGTCTTGAGCGGACGGACGCTCGACAACAACCGATCGATCGCTCCGTATTCAGACCGATCTCTCCCAAACACGTGCGAAAATCGTCGTGTCGGCGAGAAGTCCATTGCCATTACCCGCAAAACATGGACAATACCCGCAGATGGCCGATGGTCCGGTCACCCAAGGAGCAAGTCATGAGATTGGGCCTGTCAACACGTACCGCGCTGGCGGCGATCGCCGGCGCACTGGGATTGAGCGCCGCGGCGCTTGGCCAGGGTGGGAACGTCGTGATCAGTCAGTATTACGGGGGCGGCGGGTTCCAGCCCGGCGGGCCCGTGTTTGACTGCGTCGAACTCTTCAATCGCACGGGGAGCCCCATCAACCTGAGCGGCTGGTCCCTGCAGGTGGTCGCCAGCAGCAACTGGGCCGTGATCCCACTGACGGGAACGATTCCCGCTCGCGGCTACTACCTCGTCCGCACTGGCGCGTCGTTTGACGTCAATGTCGGCGTGCCGCTGACGTTTGATGACTCCGCCAGTCCGCTGCTGGACACGAGCGCATTCACTTCCGGCGCCGGCCGCGTCGCGCTGATCCGCAACACCACTTCGCTTGGCCCAGGAACCGTCTGCCCCGTCGGACTTCCGGACACTGAAGACGTGTTGACCGTTGGCACGGGCGCATGCCCCGAAACCGCCGGCGCTCCCGGCGGAAGCACGGCAAGCAACCCGCCGACCAACACCCGGCGAAAACTCGCCGGCTGCCAGGACACCGACAACAACTCTCAGGACTTTGAGGTGGTCTCTCCGCCCAACATGCGGAACTCCTCGAGCCCCCCTCTGCCCGCCAGCAACTTCCTGTCGGGTTCGGCCGGAACGAATCCGGTCAACGCCGGCAGCACCACGGCGATCACCGTCAACATGCAGTCGTGCGGCGGAACGCCGATCAGTCTGACGGGCGTCACAGGGGACCTGTCGGCCTTCGGGCTGTCGGCGACCGAGGCGTTCACGGGCTCCGGCACCGGGCCGTGGACGTACACGTTGAACGTGCCGATTGCACAGCCCTCGGCGACCTACACGGTGAACCTGACCGGTTCCGATGGAACGAGCACCTATCCCGGAAGCGTGAGTTTCCGCGTGATCGGGCCGCCACCGGCCAATGACCAGTGCGTGAACGCCGCGCTCCTGACCACGCTTCCGCTGTCCGTGCAGGTCGACAACTCGTCGGCGACCTCTGACGTTGATCCGGGCGCGTGCAACACGGGCACGGTCGGAAACTTCGGCGTCTGGTACCGGTTTGACGCGACCCAGTCCGGCATTCTGACGATCGCCGAGACCTCCACTCAGGCGACTGCAATCGGCATCTGGACGACTCCGACCGCGGGCGCGACCTGCCCCGCCTCCAGCACCGGCAGCGTGTGCAGCACGGCGACGACCGTTCCCGTCGTCGTTTCGCCCGGCAACACGTACTTCATTCAGGTGGGCTCCAGCGGTTCGGCGACCCCAACGGTTCCGCTGGACCTGACGTTCAGCTTCGAGGCCGTTGCGGCCCCCGCCAACGACCTGTGCAGCAACGCGGTCGTGCTGACCACCCTGCCGCAGACGTTCGTGGTGGACAATCGCACCGCGACCTCCGACCTTGATCCCGGCGCGTGCAACACCGGCACGGTCGGAAACTCTGGCGTCTGGTACCGATTTGACGCGACGCAGACCGGCACGCTCAACCTGAACGAGACGTCGGCCCAGGTCGTGGCCTACGGCATCTGGGCCGTTCCGACGACTGGCGCGGCATGCCCGACGACCGGCGCCGCGACCACCTGCTCCACAACGCAGAACCTGAGCTTCGGCGTCGTCTCCGGAACGACCTACTTCATCCAGGTGGGCTCGTCCGGCACGACCATCCCGACGGCATCAATCAACCTGACGGTCACGTTCATCCCGCCCCCGGCCAATGACGAGTGCCCCGCGGCAACGTTCGTGTCCACCGGTCTGAACACGCTCTCAAACACGTCCGCGACCACCAGCGCGGCCCCGCTGAACTCCGTGCCGTGCCCCCTGACGGCGTCTTCGTTCTTCAGCGACGTGTGGTACAAGTGGCAGGCCCCGGCCAATGGGCGGGTCGCGTTTGTCTCGAACGTGGGCATCGCCGGCCGGTATGCGGTGTATGACGGTGGGGCCGCGCCGGGCGTGTGCCCCTCGGCGGCCACGCCGATCCAGTGCCAGTCAACGGGCACGGCGATCTCCAACAACGCCGCGGCGCCGATTCCCGTCGTCGCGGGCAACATCTACTTCATTCAGTTCGGCATCACCACCGCGACGGGCACGCAGGGCGCTCTGGAACTCGAGATCACCTTCGACCCAGACAGCACCGGTTCCTGCTGCGTCGGATCGGCCTGCACAGTGCTCGCTCCGGCCCAGTGCACCTCGGCCGGCGGCACCTATGGCGGCGATGGCTCGCTCTGCTCGGCGTCCGCCGGATCGATCGACGCCTATGCCGGTTCCGGCGGCGCGATCCCGGACTTTGTCAGCCCCAACCCGGGTGTGTTCACCAGCACCATCAACGTGCCCGACTCCTTCACCGTGAACGATGTCGAACTGGAGATCAACTTCACCCACACCTACAACGGCGATCTCGCCATCCGACTGAGCAAGGGATCCGTCGTCCAGACCGTCCATGCACGAGGCCGTCGCGGCATGAGCGGAACCACCAACATCTCGGCAGACTTCAACGGCGTGTACCGGTTCAACGACATCGCGACCGGGTCCGTGTTCAGCGTCCTCGGCACGGGCGCACCCTCAGTCGTTCCCGCCGGCACCTATCGCCCGGCAGGCACCGGCGGGCTGGGGCTGAGTATGCAGGAGGCCTTCAACGGCGTGTCTTCAGCCGGCGACTGGACGCTCACCATCACCGACTACACGGGAGCGGACGTCGGCACCGTGACGGGATGGGTCCTGCGCCTCACGCGCGGCAATGCCTCGCCGTGCACTACGGTGACCGGCGTCTGCTGCCGAGGAGCCATCTGCAGCAGCACCATCACTCAGGCCGCCTGCGTCACTTCAGGTACCCAGTGGGGCGCCAGCTTCAGCACCGCGTCCGGCACCTGCAACGTCTCGGGCAATGCCACCTCGCCATGCTGCCACGCCGACTACGACAAGACCGGCGGCATCCAGGTCGCCGACATCTTCGCCTTCCTGAATGACTGGTTCGCCTCCAGCGCCTTCGCCGACTTCGGCGGCGACGGCACCGTCACGCCGGACGTCAACGACATCTTCGACTTCCTCAACGCCTGGTTCGCCGGCGGCTGCTAAGAAATCTAGGGATGTCCCGAACACCCAGGCGATGCAGACCCAACCCGTCTGCATCGCCTTGTTCGTTCATGCTCAAACACTCAGAGCAGATCAAAAGATCTGGTAAAGTTTAGTATCGGTCTTGCGAAATCGTCAAGAGTCGGTCATAGTGAACCGAAAGGTCCAGTTCCGACCTTTATCTGACAGATCTCAGGAGGTGTGCGCATGCGTGGTCGTCTGTTCAAGAAGTTCGCAAGCTGTTTGGCTCTGTGTACGGCGGCATTCACCGCCAGCAGCGCCTATGGCGTTGGCGATGTCGTTATTTCCCAGGTCTGGGGTGGGGCGACGTTCCTCTCCACGGCCCCCAACGCCGACTATGTTGAGTTGTTCAACCGCTCGGCGTCCCCGGTCAATCTCAGCGGCTGGTCGGTGAGCGTGGCATCGTCCACCGGCACCGCCTGGTCCAAGCTGGACCTCCCGAACTTCAACCTGCAGCCCGGGCAGTACTTCCTGATCCAGGTGACGACCCCCGGCACGGGCACGGCCCTGCCCACCCCGGACGCGGTGTTCAGCCCCCAGGCCACCACGCTCTCCTCCACCAGCGGCAAGGTCGCCCTCCGGAACATCACCACGGCGATCGGCGCGGTGGCCTGCCCGCCCATTGACGCCAATCTCATTGACCTTGTGACCTATGGCACCAGCGGCACCTGCTTCGAGGGCGCCGGCCGCGCCCCGGCGGGAAGCACCACCGCCCCCGGCGCCACCCCCACCCGCGCCGCCAGCGGCTGCGTGGACTCGGACAACAACAACCTCGACTTCTCCGCCCAGATTCCCGCTCCGCGCAACAGCGCCAGCCCCATCGTGACCTGCGGGGCCACCGGCGCGTGCTGCAACGTGAACACCGGCGTCTGCTCGGTCACCGCCGGCGCCGCCGGCTGCACCGGCACCTATCTGGGCGACGGCTCGGTCTGCTCGCCCAGCGCCTGCTCGCCCACCGGGGCCTGCTGCAGCGGGACCACGGGCACGACCTGCTCGATCCTGACGGCCGTCGGGTGCGCGGCGACCTCCGGCTTCTACCAGGGCAACGGCTCGCTCTGCTCGCCGACCCCCTGCACCACGGCCTCCTGCTGCCTCCCCAACGGCACCTGCTGCAATCTCCTCCCCGCGCTGTGCACCAGCCAGGGCGGCACCGTCGGCGTCGGGTCCTGCACCACCGCCGGCAACTGCATCACGACCCCGGCCAACGACCTGTGCACCAGCGCTCAGGTCCTGACCGCCGGCTCGGCGTTCATCGGCAACAACTTCAACGCCACCGGGACCAACGACGGCCTCGCGGACAACTGCCAGACCAGCGGCAGCAAGGGCGTCTGGTTCACCTTCACCCCCGCTGTCACCAGCGTCTTCGACATCACCACCTGCGGCTCGCTGTTCGACAACGTGCTCTCGGTGTACACCATCGGCTCGTGCGCCGACACCACCACGTGGGTCGCCGTCGGCTGCGATGACGACGCCTGCCCCACCGGCACCGCCAGCTTCTGCGGCACCACCAGCAGCGGCAACGCGGCCCTGATCGCCGGCATCCAGCTCAACGCCGGCACGACCTACTACATCCGCCTGCGGCTGTTCGGCACCTCCGCGACCGGCGGCGGCAACTACACCATCACCGTCAATGACGTCGGCAACCTCGCCGTCGGCGCTTGCTGCAACAACACCAGCGGGCAGTGCGAGATCCGCACCCAGACCGGCTGCACCACCTCCGCCCCCGCCGGCACCTATCAGGGCGACGGCACCGTCTGCTCGCCCTCCCGGTGCGCTCCGAGCGGCGCGTGCTGCCTGAGCGGCGGCATCTGTGCGCTGCGTCCGGCCACCGGCTGCACCGGCACGAGCATCTACCAGGGCGACGGCACCACGTGCGCTCCCTCGCCGTGCGTCACCGGCGCGTGCTGCAACAACACCTCCGGCGCGTGCACCGTCACGACCTCCGGCGGATGCAGCGCCACCACCAGCACCTACCAGGGCGACTTCACGACCTGCACCCCCGTCAGCCCCTGCCCCCCCACGGGCTCGTGCTGCAACACCTGCACCAGCGCCTGCACGACGACCACCCAGGCCGGCTGCACCGGCGTGTGGACGAGCGGCGGCTCCTGCACCCCCAACACCTGCAACGCCGGCCCGGCTCCGGCCAACGACGAGCCCGCGGGCGCCATCGCCCTGACGCTCGGCGTCTCGACGACCGGCACGATCGACAACTCCACGATCTCCGCCGCCGACGTGAGCTGCGACACCAGCGTCACCAAGGACGTGTGGTACAGCTTCACCCCGGCGACCTCGACCTACTACTCGATCAGCACCTGCGGCGCGACCTTCGACACCGTCGTCAGCGTCTTCGACGCCGCCAACCTGAACACCCGCCTGGCCTGCGACGCCGACACCTGCGTCGGCGGCTCCACCGAGCCGGTGGTCTGCGGCACGGGCACCAGCAGCGGCCTCGCCGCGGTCATCAACTTCGTCTTCCTCAACGCCGGCACGAACTACCTGATCCGCGTCGAGTCCGGCTCGACCTCCACCACGATCCTCGGCGGCACCTTCCCGATCGTCGTGAACCGCGTATCCGCCGGCGCGTGCTGCAACCACCCGCCTGGGGCGTGCACCGTGACGCTCTCGGGGTCATGCCGCCCGGC
>DHLW01000130.1:25629-28057 GCA_002405485.1 Phycisphaerales bacterium UBA4658 | reverse complement strand
TGCTGGAAGGCGCACGAGCAGATGGCCAAGCGCCGCAACGCCGGGGGCCTAGCCCGCCCGACGCAGCGGTACCTGCTGTCCGGCCTGGTGCGGTGCAAGCACTGCGGCCACAACTTCTGGGGCTGCGTGCTCAAGAACAGCGCGGGGGAGATCCGGTACTACGCCGACGGCGGGTACCGGGCGCAGGGGATCGGCGTCTGCAAGGCGACGCACATCCAGGCCGCGGCGCTTGACCGCTGGGTGCTGGAACAACTGCAGACCACCTTCCTGGCGGACAAGGCTGGGGTCGAGCGGGCCATCGAGCAGTTCGTGAAGGCGGCCTGTGGACGCGGCGCAGCGGCGAAGGCGCAACCGGACCGCAGCAAGGAACTGGCCGACCTGAACAAACGGATCAAAACGACGGTGGCGCTGCTTTCCGACAGCGATCTCGCCGATGTTGGCGAACTGCGTACCGCGCTCGTTGATCTCAAGCGCCGCCGCGAGACCCTCGAAGCCGACGTGGCCAACAAGCCCGCGTCCCCCGAGACGATCGACCCCGATCGCCTTCGGGCCTGGGCGCGTGAGCGGATCGCCGACCTTGCGCGGGCGCTCAAGCCCGGCACGCCGATGATGGAAGCACGCGCGGCCGTTCACGCGTTCATCCCGAAGATCGAGATTGATCCCGACCGAAAGTTCGGTACGCTCTACCTGCCGCGCGACACGTGCAGCGCCCTTCAATCAGCGTTTGTCAGACGGGATACGAGCGCATCCTCGATCCACTCGTGCATCGTGCTCAGGGCCGGACGCTTGGCGTCGCCCAGGAGGTCCAGCAGCGGCGTCTCGTACGGGCTGATGATCCCGATGATGTCGCTGACGTCCTCCACGAGCTCCGGCAGATCGCTCCCCGCGCTGAACGTGGCCTTTCCAGTGAACGGCATGGTTACCCCTCCTCGTGCGTGCCCGCCTCGGAATCGCCCGGGACCGATCCTCCGGCGGACCATCCGCCGGCGTTCGGTGTGCTTCGGGCCCGCGCTCGGGCGTCGGTCAAGGCCCGCCGGGACATCTCTCAGCCCCGGCTGACCGCTGTGTTTCCGCTGCCGCGCTCGTCAATCCGCGCCGCAGCGCCGAACCCGCATGTACTCCAGCACGCGTGAGCGGTCCCCCGTGCGCTCCGCCGCCGAGCGCGCTTCGATGAGCGGCCTTGGCGGCGCGGGCTCCGGACGCTCCGCCATCGACGGGCTGAGTCCGGGGTTGGACGCCCGCTCCTCCGGTTGGCGATCATCCGGCGCTTGTGCGTTGTCGGTCGTGCGTGTGGTCTCGCTCATGGCTGTGCTCCTTTGGTGTGTGCGTGTGTGTGCGAGTGGTGTTCGTGGTCTCTCCAGCCCTTTGCGCCGGCGCGAAACCGTGTGTCAGGTCAGCCCGGGGTCGGTCGCGGCGTAGCCGAGCTCGCTCAGAACCCGCTGCGCCGGCACGCCCAGGTCGACCTTGAGCTTGGCGGCCTCCAGCAGCTCGCGCTCGTCGCGCGGCAGCGGGTCGGTCCAGTCCACTCTCAGCCCGCGATCGCTCGGGCTGGTCCTGAGCACGCCGAGCCGGTCCAGCGCCTCAAGCACGAGCTGCGAGGCCTGCACGATCCCGCGCCCGTAGCTCACCCGCTTGCGGGCCGTCTTGCTGAAGAGGCCCATGAGCGTGACCCGCAGCGCGTTCTCGCTCGTGAGGTTCCCGATCTTGGCCCGCACGACCCCGCTGGCCAGCGGCGGCACGCCCGAGGCCTTGTCCAGGGCCTCGCGGATCTCCTGGATGTGGGCCTCCTCGCTCGGGCTCGATGAGTCTCCGCCGAACGCCTCCACGCGCGCCTCGGCGTTGTCGGTGGTCCAGATCACCCCGGGAGCCACGGGCATGCTATCGGCCCCTTCAAGTCCCTTGGCCAGGTACATGCGGAAGCTCTGCATCGTCACCCGGCTCGCGCGATCGCTCAGTCGCGTGTTCAGCTCGTCCTGCAGCGGGATGAGCGGCTCGACCTCGCTCAGCCCGGCGTACTCGAAGGGCTGGCTGAGGTTCTGGATGTGCACGATCGGGGGTCGGTCGCCCGGATCTGCCCGGACCAGCGCCGGACGCTCGTCCAGCAGTGTCGGTCCGTCGCCGGTGTCCTCATACACCTGCCTCATGCCGCCGGCGAAGATCTCGGTGGCGACAATGGGTGCCGCGGCGTCAGGATCCGACTTCGCACCGGCGTGATCCTCCAGTCCCTGACGCCACCAGCGCAGCAGGGCCTGGGCCACACCGGGCGGCGCGGGCTCGGCGCGTGTGCCGCGGCTGGAGGCCCGGGACGGGCGTCGAGTCCGGATGACATACGCGGCGATGACGCGATAGTCGCGCTCGGCCAGCAGGGCGACGCCGCGGGACGGCGCGATGACCTCGATGCGCACGCTCCCCCGAGCACGCTCGAGCT
>DHLW01000130.1:20576-25395 GCA_002405485.1 Phycisphaerales bacterium UBA4658 | reverse complement strand
GCCTCTCCCCCCCCTTGTCCTCCCCCCGAGTCCGTGTTCTGCATGTCGTCCGCCGCCGACTCCGCGTTCTCGGAGTGCTCGGCGGCCACCGGCGTGTGCCGGTCGGAGAGCACGCGGACGACCAGGTCCACGTGCCCGTACACATGACCAAGCAGGCCCATGTCCTGGAGCAGCCCGATCCCGCCGGAGGATTCCCAGACGGCGTCGAGCACGCGCTCGATGGTGCGTCGCAGGGCCGGGTCGGCGGCGGTGGACGAGATCGCGATGGGCCGGCCGAACATGAAGTCGACCATGGTGTGGACGCGCCAGGCGATGTCGTTCTCGATGACGACTTCCTTGCGTGCCCAGGTGCGATCGTCAGAGGCGATGCGTGCGGCGACCCCGCGGGTGGCCCAGGAACCCAGGAGCCGGACCGGGAGCCCGCGCTCCTGGGCAAGCCGCAGACCCCGGGCCGAGAGCCCGCCGGCGCTGGTGAGCGTGGCGCCGGGCTCCATGGGGTTGCGGTAATAGGTCCAGAGGAGGTTCAGCCGGGGCGCGTCGACGCGCTCGTGCCGGTCGATGAGCCGGTGAAGGACGGATCGGCTGAGCGGTTGGCCGTCGGAGAGGGCGAGTCGTGCCGCCTCGCCGAAGGGTCGCCGGATGGTGTCGTTGTCTGAGCGTCGCATGGGTGATCTCCGCGTTGAGCGTGTCGTACACCCATGGGCGGAGCGTCAGGTTTGCGCGCGCAAGCGTGGCGTGCCGCGGGCGTGCCGAGGTCGATTCCCTCGGAGAACACCGAGTGGAAAAAAAGTCGAAAAATCCGGTCGTGGGTCCTGGTGCGTGCCACCGGTGCGCGCGCAAAGCTGACGCACGGGCGTGCCGGGCCGCACAAGCCGCGCCACCGGCGCGGGCCGCACGGTCGATCGCCGTGGGTGCTGGAACCCTCGACGGCGTGCTGAAGCTGGGGAAGTGCAGAGCCGATACGGTCAGCGGAGTTAGTCTCCGCCCAACCCGCGAGGCATGCGACGGGGCGAAACGCCATGCGTTGGATTCGCGACATCGTGCTGCTTCTGGCCCTGCTGGCGATCGGCGGGGGTGTGGCGTTTTACCGGATGCAGGAGTCCGAGAACGACGAGGCGATCGAGCTCACCGCCGCCGACGCCCGTCGATTGGCAACGGAGATCCGGTTCCGGGCGGCGACGAAGAACGCCGAGCTCAACGGCCGGGGCTGGCCGGTGACGGTGCAGCCGGAGTGGTTCGACCTTTCAGAGACCCCGAGCAACGCGCTTGTGGGGGATGAGCACCCGTGGGTGGAGATCGCGCCGCCGGAGCAGGCGGGGTTCACGCACCCGCCGATCCGGATGGTGATCAACCATCAGCTTGCGGGGTTCTGGTACAACCCGTACCAGGGCATCGTTCGGGCGCGGGTGCCGGTGATGGTGAGCGATCAGGCGGCGACGGATCTGTATAACCGGATCAACGCGTCGACCCTGCCGTCGATTCACTGGAGCGAGAAGCCGCAGGCGATTCCCAACGTGACCGATGAGCAGGGTCACCTGAAGCCCGAGGCCCAGAAGGCCGACGCCCAGTCGCCGGCGCCCCCTCCGCAGCGTGAACCGGCGGTGGTGGTGGTGCGGAAGACCAAGCCCAAGCGGTGAGTGGCTCTCGCGATTTTGCGTCGAACGTGCGTCGATCGTTCACGATCGCACGGGCAATCCGAGGACATCGTTCATCGTGTACCAACCTGCGGGTCGATCGCGCAACCAGGCGGCGCAGTGCAGAGCGCCGCGTGCGAAGAGGTCGCGTGTGGTGGCGCGATGGGTGATCTCGAGATACTCGCCGGCCCCTGCGAGGCGGATGGTGTGCTCACCGACGACGTCGCCGCCGCGCATCGCGAGGATCTGATCGTCGTTCAGGGTGTGCCCTGCATGTCGCACGGCATCGGCGATGCGGAGGGCGGTGCCGGATGGGGCGTCCTTCTTGGCGATGTGATGGGCCTCGACAATGGAGCAGTGATATCCGTCACCCAGCAATCTGCAGGCGCGGGCGACGAGATCGATCGTCACGGCGACGCCCAGGGAGGTGTTGGCGCTGTGGAGAACCGCGCGATGACGCGATTCATCGCGAAGCGCGGCGACCGACCGGTCGGAGAGCGCGGTGGTGCCGACGAGCAGCGCGGCCCCCGATGCCCGCGCGATGGCGATGGACTCGAGCACCGCGGCATCGGAGGAGAAGTCGATGACGCAGTGGCAAGAAACCGCGTTTTCGAGGGCTTTTTTGGGGTTTTTCAGCACAAGCGGCGGAGTGGATCGCGATGCGGCGCGGGCCGCGAGGGGCTCGCCATCGCGCGAGGAGCCATCGCGAACGACGCATGCGGCAAGAGCGAAGCGCGGATCATCCAGAGCGAGTGCGGCGATGCGCGAACCCATGCGACCGGCGGCTCCGACGACGATGATGGATGTGGATGACTCGGACATCGACTTGCACTCCAAGCACGCGCGAGTGTATGGTGGACGATGTTCGCTCAAGTGGACGGTGTGTGCCGTCCGATAGAGCGAGCGTTGCTTTGGAACTTTTCGGCGCTCCAAAGCCGCTCGACCCATTCACTCGCCTCCATTTGCAAGCCGAGGAGACACTGATCATGGCTAAGAAGACCAGCAAGAAGAAGAGCAGCAAGAAGTCCGGCAAGAAGACCTCCAAGAAGAAGTAAGGCGCTTCGCGCCGCTTCGGGTCGCTCGCCATGAGCGAGCGACCCACCAAGTTATCCACAACGGTTCGAGAGAGAGATATCGCTGCCGAGCGGCAGCCGCTTGAAGAATCAAGCACATCATCGGGGGCATGTCGGGCGGCGTAGCCCAAGTCCCCTGGAGCGCCGAAACACGCGGAGCTGGCTCGAGCCGGCTCCGTGTTTTCTTTCCGGGTGTGCACATCCCGGCCCTTCGGTTGGTCGCGAACCCCGCGGATCCACGCGGGGTTTCGGTTCGCGACCGTTGCCCCAGCCGGGTTGGGCGCGGACAATGAGGCATGGGCGAGACCGGATCCCGATCCCCGTCGGCGCAGGACCCCACGAGTCGGGGGGTGCGATGGCTTCGCCTGCACCACGAAGGCGTGCTGCAGTATCTCGAACGCCGAGCCGACGTCCGGTTCATCGTCGAGCCCGCCACCGGACAACTGCTTCTGCCTGTCGAGCCGGGGATGGCCCGAGCCGGCGAGGAGATGCTGCTGTGGGCGCCATCGGAGGATGCCTGGGACGTGCAGATCGCGCTGCTTGCGCGGGTCGTGGACCGCCCGGAGTCGGTCGAGGGCGTGGATCGCTGGCAGGCGTATCACGCCGGGAGCGGTTCAGCGGCACTCATGACCTGGGTCCGGGGCGAGGTCGAGGGGATCAAGGCCCGCGACCAGGTCTTCGGCGCTGATGAGTGTGTGTCGATCAACACGCTGGGTCGGGCCGAGTACGCGCTGATCAAGTCGATCAACAGCGATCGGGAGGCCCTGGCGCGAGGGATCAAGCGCTCGCTGGGCGTCGCCGGGTCATCGGACATGCTCTGCGTCGGGGTGGATCCCCACGGAATCGACGTTCGAGCACGCTTTGGAATCCTGCGTGTCGAGTTTGCCGAGGGCCTGACGGTCAAGGGCGTCGAGCAGGCCGAGCGGGAGATCGCCCGACTCCTGGCGCCGTGAGCGTCCGCGGAAAGGACACAGCATCGTGCGAGAGGCGCATTGCCATATCGGACTGCTCGGCGAATCCCTGGGCCTTGCGGACCTTGACGGGTGCGCGTCGCTGCTTGCGTGCCTGGATCGCGTGCGACAGGCGTCGGCGGAGACTTCGGTCGGCGCGTGGCTGCGCCTGAAGGGGGCGCGGCCGGCATCGTGGCCCGAGGGCCGCTGGCCGACCATCCAGGAGTTGGATCGGGCCGCGCCGCATCGCCCGTGCGTGATCATGTCCTTTGATCACCACATGGCGGCGGCGAACTCGGCGGCGCTGCGCGGGGCGGGCCTGCGCGCCGGCGAACGCGTCTTGCCCAAGGGACACGTCGATCAGGACGCCCATGGACAGCCCACGGGCCTGCTGCACGAGCACGCGGCGTATCGATGCTGGGAGGCCGCCCCGCCACCAGACCCGTCCACACGGCGGCAGAGCGTGGCGGCGGCCTGCGGTTTGCTGGCCGATCTGGGATTCACCGAGGCCCATGACCTCCACACTCCCGAGTGGCTGATCGATGATCTCATCGCCCTGGAGCGAGCGGGCGAGCTGGCGCTTGAGCGGGTGGACGTGTATCCCAACGTGGCCAAGCTGGAAGAGGTCTGCCGGAAACACGAGGGGCTTGCGAGCGGAGGAGCATCGGGCGAGCGGAAGCGGGTGCGACTGGCGGGCGGGAAGCTGTTTGCCGACGGAACGCTCAACGCCCGGACCGCGCTGACGCTGCACCCGTATCGCGAGCCGATGCCGGGCAGTCCGATGGGCGTGGCGATGGCCTCGCCGGAAGAGTGCGAGCGGGCGGTGCGGACGTGCGAGGAGCTCGGGCTGCACCTGGCGGTGCACGCGATCGGGGACGGCGCGGTGCGGATGGTGCTGGACGCGATCGAGGCGGCGAGCGGGCGAAGGCCCGGGCCACGCGGGAATCGCCACCGGATCGAGCACTGCGAGCTCATCGACCAGCGCGACGTGGGCCGATTCGCCGAGCTCGGGGTGGTGTGCTCGGTGCAGCCATGCCATCTGCTGGCGGACATCGAGGTGCTACGGGACCAGCTCGGGTCTCGGCTGGATCGCGTCCTACCGCTGCGGGAGATCATCGACTCCGGATGCGTGCCCGGCGAGCTGCTGTGGTTCGGATCCGAC
>DHLW01000130.1:19611-20413 GCA_002405485.1 Phycisphaerales bacterium UBA4658 | reverse complement strand
TGGCCGAGGATCTGGCGATCGGATGGGAGCAGCGGATCAGCGAGGAGGAGTGCTGGCGTGCGTTTGGACGCGGGTGCTAGGTCGATGCGTGCGGCCAACGATTGATCATGGCGCATCCCATCGTCGCGATCACACGAGCCGTCCCTGGCACACCCGAGGTCGCCGGCGCGACCGTGCGCATGGCCCCCGCAATGCCGCAGCTTTCACGGGGCGAGCTGCTGGAGTTTGTGCGCGACGCCGACGTCATCGTGAGCATGTTCCACGACCGGGTGGATGACGAGCTGCTGAGCGCGGCGGGTGCGCGGGTGCGGGGCGTGTGCAACTTCGCCGTCGGGGTGGACAACATCGATCTGGCGGCGTGCGCCCGGCGGGGCGTGGTGGTGACGAACACCCCGGACGCCGTGACGGAGGGCACGGCGAACATCGCCTGGGGCCTGCTGCTGGCGGTGGCCCGGATGATCGTGGTCGGCGACCGATTCTGCCGGAGCGGGGAGTTCGAGCGCGTGGGGAACACGTTTCCCACGGGGTGGTGCGGCGCGCACCTGACTGGACAGACGATGCTCATTGTTGGCGCCGGGCGCATCGGGCGGGCGGTGGCGTTGCGGGCCAAGGCGTTTGGGATGTCGGTCCTGTACGCGGCGCGGACGCGGCACATCGACTTTGAGCAAGCGCCGATCGCGGGCTCACAGGTCGATCTGGACGAGGGGCTGCGACGGGCCGACGTGGTGAGCGTGCACACCCCGCTGACGGTTCAGACCCGGCATCTGATCGATGCGCGACGGCTGGGGCTGATGAAGCCGAC
>DHLW01000130.1:18967-19420 GCA_002405485.1 Phycisphaerales bacterium UBA4658 | reverse complement strand
CATCGGCGCATCGGCGGGGCCGGGCTGGACGTGTTTGAGCACGAGCCGAGGGTGCACCCGGGGCTTGTCGAACTGGAGAACGTGGTCATGACGCCGCACATCGGGTCGGCGGAGCAGTACTGGCGCGAGCAGATGACGCGGATGGTGTGCGAGAACGCTGCGGCGATCCTGGGCGGGAAGCCGCCGCCGAATCGCGTGACCGCGTGAACATGCTCATCGCGCAAGCTGCTGGCGAAGTGCCTCGCGTTCGCGGGGCGTGAGGTTCTGCACGCGCGATCGGTCGCTCCGCACCTCTCGCAGGAGCTGGGCCCGCTCATCGATGTTCAACGGCCGGGTCTGGTCGGACTGCTCGCACGACCAGCATCCTGCCGCGCCCGCGAGCATGAGCACAGCCGCGCACCGGGCGGCGGGCGAACCAGCACTCGTGTTTGGGTTTCTCACGGCGACACCATG
>DHLW01000130.1:11417-18776 GCA_002405485.1 Phycisphaerales bacterium UBA4658 | reverse complement strand
GGGGCCCTGGCGCCCTTGGGCATCTCCGGCGGCTTCATCTCGGTGAGGGTCTGCTGGACGTCGATGAGCTCCACGTCGAACACGAGGGTCGCATCCGGTGGGATCACGACCTTGCCGTCCTTGTCAACGGCGCCCTCGGACCCGAAGCCGCGGGTGGGCGGAACGATGATCCGGCGGAGCGCACCCTTGCGCATGCCGATGAGCCCGTCGGCGAGGCCCAGCACGAGCACGTCCATCCTGCGGGTCTCGGGCGAACCTTCTTGATACGTGGACTGCACGAGCGACCAGTCGCTCTGCACACGCAGCTCGAAATGGATCGTCACCACCGCCTTGGGAAGCGTGGGAAAGCCGGTCCCGGCACGGTGCTCCTCAACGACCACGCTCGTGGGCGTCTTGAAGGTGTTCATCGGCTTGGCGTCCTTGGCCAGCGACGTGTGCGGGATCGGCTTGGGCTTGTCGGGCTGGGGCTCGGTGGGCGTGGCCGCCGGAGCACTCGCGCCCGCGGCAGACGGCGGGTTGGCCGGCGCCGGGTCCGCCTTGGGCTGCACCGGAGCTGGCGCGGGGGCCGGCGCCGGAGCGGGCTCGGGCGGCTGCGCGGTCTCGGTGCGCTGGCAGCCGGCGGCGAACGCCGCGAGCAGCATCACGACCGCAACAGAGGATCGGTAAGCCGAGGACGAGCGATGGGCGGCGATGAGTCGGTTCTGCATGGTGCGAGCTCTTTGTTGCGCGTGCCGTCCGAGCGTCGGCATTCTGGAATCGGTCCGGGACTCTGTGGTGTATCGGCTGGCGGCTCAGGCGGATTGCACGTCCGGGCATGCGTGCGATGCCGACTTCCTACCATCATGCCGTGCCCCCGGATGCACGCATGAGCCCCGATCGCGAGCCGCCCGTCATCGGAATCACCCTGGGTGATCCGCTGGGGATCGGCCCTGAGATCGTGGCCAAGGCCATTGCCGGCCTGCACGATCGTGATCCGGCTCATCTCAGAGTGTACGGATCCTGGCCGCTGGTCGTGGAATGGGCGCGGGTTATCGGGCTTGATGAGCGTCGATTTGTGCAGTGCAGGACGTCGGCGGACCAGCGTGCGGTCGCGACGGGTGATGCGCCGAGTCGGACGATCTTGGTGATCGACGACGACGAGTGGCCGGCGGACGCCCGATGGCTTTTGCCAGGGCCGAGGCCGACGGCCGAGGGCGGACGGACGAGCTTTGCGTGGGTGGAGCGGGCGATTGCTGACGCGCTTCGAGCGCCCGGGGATCCCAGGCGGATCGATGCCCTTGTGACCGCGCCGATCTCCAAGACGAGCTGGAGTCTTGCCGGCGTCAAGGAGTTTCCCGGGCACACCGAGTTGCTGGGTGCGAGAGCGGGAACTCCCGGTCGGCCCCATGGGATGCTGTTCGTCGGGCCGCATCTGCGCGTCATGCTCGCCACCATCCACACACCGCTTGCGAAGGTGTCGGCGGCGCTGAGTGTCCGCGGTGTGCGCGAGGCGATCGAACTGGCGCACGAGAGCTGCGTGGGTCTCGGGGCGGTGCGTGCGGCGACCGGCATGCCGCGGATCGCCGTCTGCGGCGTGAATCCGCACGCCGGCGAGGGGGGCATCCTCGGCGTGGAAGACGACGCGGTCATCCGACCGGCGGTGGAGCAGGCCCTGAAGGCGGGCATCGACGCGGTCGGCCCGCTTCCAGGAGACACGATCTTCAAGGCCGCCGCCGCACCCCCGTTCGGGTCCGGCTCGTTCGACTGCGTGGTGGCGATGTACCACGACCAGGGTCTGATCCCGATCAAGCTCATCGACGGGGAGCGGGCGATCAACGTGACGGTCGGGCTTGGCATCATCCGCACCAGCCCGGCCCACGGGACGGCGTTCGACATCGCGGGCACGAACATGGCCAGCGCGACATCCATGATCGCCTCGATCGAGCTGGCCGCGAGCATGGCTGGCCGAGCACGACGAGAGAACCGTGGGCCCGCGTCGGGTACCTGAACGCGGTGCGCAGCTCGTCGCTGCTCCGGGCTACGCTCCACGACCCGCATGACCACCACCGACGTTCACCCTTTGCCCGGCGAGCGCCAGCGCTCGCCGCTCATGGAGATGCTGCTGCTCGCCGCTCCGACCGTGGCCGCGATGAGCAGCTTCACGCTCATGCAGTTCCTGGACAAGCTCATGGTCTCGCGGATCGGGCCGGATCCGATCTATGTCGGCGCGCAGGGCAACGGTGGGCTGAGTTCGTGGGTGCCGATCTCAGTCGGCTTCGGACTCCTGAACGTCATCAACACGTTCGTTGCCCAGAACCTGGGCAACAAGACCCCGGAGCGCGGGCCGGCGTATTGCTGGGCGGGCATGTGGATCAGCGTGGTCTATTGGCTGGTCGTGCTGGTTCCGGTGGGGCTTGCGCTTCCGATGATCTACGCCCTGGCCCGACCGAGCGGTCTGACGCCGGAGCAGCTCGCCGAGACCATCCTGCGTGATCAGATGGCCGCCAGCTACGCGCAGGTGCTGCTGTACACGGGCGTCATCTCGCTCATGGCCAAGGGGGTGGCGCAGTTCTTCTACGGCATGCACAGACCCGTGGTCGTGCTGTGCGCGGTGGTGGGCGGCAACATCACGAACCTGGTCTTCAACACCCTGTTCATCTATGGACCGGTCGCACCGGCCAGGACCGACGTCGCGATCATCGACGGGTGGTTCGCCCTCAGCGCCGAGTTCTGCCGGACAATGAGCATTCCGCAGATGGGTGTGACGGGCGCGGCGATCGGCACGGCGATCGGCACGCTGGTGGAGATGCTCATCCCGCTGGTGGTGTTTCTCTCGCCCGCGTATCGGCGCGTGTACCAGACCATCGCTCATTGGAAGCCCAGCGTGCGGCACATGAAGGACCTGGTCCGCATCGGCTGGCCCGCCGCACTCATGTTCGGCAACGAGATGATCTGCTGGGCCGTGTTCATGGTGTACCAGGTCGGCCACTTCGGCCCGAAGCACTCGTCGGCGGGGTGGATCGCGCACCAGTGGATGGCCGTCTCGTTCATGCCCACGGTCGGGATCACCATCGCGATCTCGGCGATGGTGGGCAAGTGCATGGGCATGCGCCGGCCCGACCTTGCCGAACAGCGGACGTGGCTCGGGGTCAAGCTCTCGGTGGGGTACATGTGCGTCTGCGGGGTGCTGTTTGTCGTGTTCCGGGAGCAGCTCACGAGCGTGTTCATCGATCCGAAGACCGCCGAGGCCGATCGGGCCCTGCTGCTGGCGCTCGGGTCCAAGTTTCTCATCGCCGTCGCCGCCTTTCAGTTCTTCGACGGCATCGCGATGAGCCTGTCCGCCGCCCTGCGCGGCGCCGGCGACACACGCTGGCCCGGTCTGGCGACGATCATCCTGTCCTGGACCGTGATCGTCGGCGGCGGCTGGGCTCTGGTGTTCCTGGCCCCCACCCTGGAGTCCCTCGGACCGTGGATCGCGGCGTCGGTCTACATCGTCCTGCTCGCCGGGGCCATGCTCTGGCGATTCCAACGCAAGCACTGGACAAGGATCGACCTGCTGACCTCCGGCGAGCCGCGGGGCGAGGACCAGGCCGCGAAGGCCTGATCCCGGCGAGGCCGGCGGTTCGCGTGCAGCGGCTCAGCACCCGGCAAACCAGGCGTTCAGGAAGGCGAACACGTCCGCCAGTTCAGACACGCCGTTGCTGTCGAAGTCCACGCCCTGAGCGAACCAGTCGTTCAGGAACGCGAAGATGTCATCCACATCCGCCGTACCGGAGTTGTTGTGGTCCGTTCGGCAGGCAGCATCCTGAACCGTCAGGCTC
Source organism: Phycisphaerales bacterium UBA4658 (assembly GCA_002405485.1). GTDB lineage: Bacteria > Planctomycetota > Phycisphaerae > Phycisphaerales > UBA1924 > UBA4658. Next base: position 14,976 of record DHLW01000130.1, on the reverse strand, counting down.
AGGTTGTCGATCGCCCACCACCAGTTGTTCCGAGCATCTCGCAGCTCGAACGTGAATCGCACAGTGGTGGCGCCGGGCGGGTTGGGCACGTTCAGAGAGACCGTCTCGTTGGTGGCGTCCGGCTTGAACGTCAGCCCGGGGGCGGAGTCCCATCGCAGAACCGTGATCGGGCTTCCGCCGTCGAAACTCGCCGTCAGCCGCGCCTGCTGCTGCCCCTCCGCACGCCAGCTCGAGTCGAAGCGAATGGCCATCGAGTTTGGGGCCGCGGCGTTGAAGCGCAGGGTGGGCGTCCGCAGCCGGGCGTTGTACGCACCGAGCGTGCTTGGCGCGGGCGATCCGCGGTCGTCCCACTCATCCGGATCGGCGACCGCGATGGTCCCGATACCTCTGGTGAACTGCGAGCGATTCTGGTCGCCCGCGACCGTCGACCACCAGGTGCGTGAGGCGAACGACCACCCGCGCCACTCCGTCACGCCCCCAGCGGGCACCCCGGATCGATCGACCGACCATCCCGCCGGCGGCGTCGGCGTCCAGACGCTCACGCCCGACGGGATCTCGTCCACCGACGCGCCGAGGACCAACGTGTCGAAGCTCTCGCTCAGCAGCACGCTCTGCACGCCGCACGTCAACGGTCCGCACACCACGCCCAGGCCGCTCCACACTCCGCGGATCTCGGCGCACGCGGGCTGAGTCTGTGCCTGGCACGCGCCGCTCCGCACGCAGCACGCACCGACCGGCGGCGGGGGCGGGGGCAGACACGCAAACGGCACGCTCGGCGAGCTCGACATGCTCAGCCCGCGGGCCGTGCCGTCCCAGTTCCACGCCGGCGGAATCGTCAATCCAAGGAACGTGAACACCGTTGCCGGGAGATCGACGATCTCCGGTGCGGGCTCGATGAGCGTGCCCTGCGCCGCCGACGCGCCGGACACGATGAAGTCCACCAGCCGATGCTCCGGAATGTCCCGCCCGTGGCTGCCGTCCGGCGTTCCGCCATGATCGCTCGTCAGAATCACGAGCCAGTCCTCGTTCGCATAGGTCGGCCGGGATCGGACCGCCGCCAGCACCTGGCCCACCAGCACATCGGTCGCCTCGATCTTGGCCAGATACTGCGGGACGGTCGGTGAGAATCCGAAGGCATGCCCGGATCCGTCCACCTCATCGAACGCGACGAACGCCACGTCCGGATCGCCCGCCTGCAGGTGACTCACCGCCTGGCTGGCGACGAGTGTGTCAGGCCCGCCGGTGTGGATGACGTCCGCGGCGTTCTGCAGGATCGTCGTGTTCAGCGGTGCCCAGTTCACGAACGACGCCGTCTGGATGTCGCAGAGTTCCTCCAGCCGCTTGAAGAAGTGCGGATACTGCGCGTAGTTCGATCCCGCGAAGCTGTTCCCCGTGACCCCGTGCTTGTTGCGATGCACGCCGCAGAACATGCTGGACCAGCACGGTCCGGAGATGGTGATGTCCTCGACGACGCACTCCGGGCTGTGGGCTCCGTCGGCGATGAGCGCATCCATGTTCGGCGTGCTCGCCGCGGCTCGCGCGTCCGGACGCATGCCGTCGATTCCGATCACCAGCACCTTGCGATCGATCGACAGCGCCGATGACGCCAGACCCACCGCTGCGATACAGGACACGATGCACGAACGAAGGACTCGCATGGCGAACTCCCGGAGATTGGGCCTTGGCGGATGACAAGGTCTGCCATCAACAGACCGTACCGTCCGCTGTTCTCAGATGCGTTGTGGGTCAGGCAAAGATCGTGTGCAGTTCGTGTCAGCCCGCTTGTGGCTGGCCACTTCGATCCTCGCCGCGACGGGCCCGGACGCTGAAGTGCATCTACAATAGTCTTCCCGGCCCCGCCTCCCCGATGCCTTCATGGCCCGGCTCCGCGGCCCCGGCGATCCTGAATCAACCTGAAGCACCGCGTGTGCCCGGCGGCAATCTGCCCGACGAGTACGCGCACGTTCCTTGCTCGCCAGCCACGACCGGAGGCCCTCATGTCGAACGCCGATCCGAACACTCCCGGCAATCAGCCCAACTCCAACTACTCCGAGGACCAGATCAAGATCCTCGAAGGGCTCGAAGCCGTTCGGCTTCGCCCCGGCATGTACATCGGCGGGACTGATCTTCGTGCGCTGCACCACCTCGTGTACGAGGTCGTCGACAACTCCATCGACGAGGCGATGGCGGGGTTTGCCGACACCGTGAGCGTGACCATCAACGCCGACGGGTCCTGCTGCGTGCTGGATAACGGCCGCGGCATCCCGCTGGCCCCAAAGAAGCACGAGAACCCGGCGTACGACGGCAAGCCCGCGGTCGAGATCGTGCTCACCGTTCTCCACGCCGGCGGCAAGTTCGGCGAGGAGGGCTCGGCGTACAAGGTCTCCGGCGGTCTGCACGGCGTGGGTGTCTCCTGCGTCAACGCCCTCAGCGAGTGGCTGGAGTGCGAGGTCTATCGCGAGGACAAGATCCACGCCATCGGCTTCGAGCGCGGCAAGACGGCCCACCCGCTGCACGTCGTCGGGACCATCCCCGCGGGCGCGGGCTTCAAGACCGGCACCAAGGTCACCTTCATGCCCGACGCCGAGCTGTTCCCCGACACCACCTTCGACTACGCGATCCTCGCCACCCGCCTGCGCGAGCTGGCGTATCTAAACCCGGGCGTGACGATCAAGCTGCGCGACGAGCGCGTCGGACCCGACGGACGCATCAGGCAGGAGACCTTCAAGGCCGACGTCGGCCTGGTCGAGTACGTCCAGCATCTCATGCAGGGCAAGACGCCCGTGAGCGCGGTCGTGCACGTGAAGAAGGAGGACAAGGCCGCCACGCTCTCCTGCGAGGTCGCCTTGCAGTACCACGACGGATACAACGAGACGCTCCTGACCTTCGCGAACAACATCAACAACAAGGACGGCGGCACGCACGGGCAGGGGTTCAAGGTCGCGCTCACCCGCACCATGAACAGCTATGCCAAGAAGGCCGGCATCCTGAAGGAGAAGGACCCGGCCCCGACCGGCGAGGACCTGCGCGAGGGGCTGGTGGCGATCGTGAGCGTCAAGCTCCCGAGCCCGACGTTCAACAACCAGCCCAAGGAGAAGCTCCTGAACCCGGAGATCGAGACCTTCGTCTCCGCCGCCGTCAGCGAGGCCCTGGAGAGCTGGCTGGAGGAGAATCCCGGCGAGGCCAAGCGTCTGTGCCTGAAGGGCATCGTCGCCGCCCAGGCCCGCGAGGCCGCCCGCAAGGCCCGCGAGCTCACCCGCCGCAAGAGCGCGCTCGACTCAGGATCCATGCCTCACAAGCTCCGCGACTGCAAGACCCGGGACGTGGACATCTCCGAGCTGTTCATCGTCGAGGGTGATTCGGCAGGCGGTTCGGCGACACAGGGGCGCAACGTCGAGAACCAGGCCATCCTCCCGCTCCGCGGCAAGCTGCTGAACGTCGAGAAGGCCCGGCTCGACAAGGTGCTGGGCTTCGAGGAGATCCGCACGCTCATCAGCGCGCTCAAGTGCGGGATCGGGGAGGAGTTCGATCTCTCCAAGCTCCGCTACGGCCGGATCAT
>DHLW01000130.1:1069-11281 GCA_002405485.1 Phycisphaerales bacterium UBA4658 | reverse complement strand
ATGACCGACGCCGACGTCGACGGTTCGCACATCCGCACCTTGCTGCTCACGTTCTTCTTCCGGCAGATGCCCGAGCTCATCCGCCGAGGCAAGGTGTTCATCGCCCAGGCCCCGCTCTATCAGCTTGCCTGGGGTTCCGGAAAGAACAAGAAGATCGAGTATGTGACGACCAACGCCAAGCTCGCCGACACGCTGACCGAGGTCGGTTTGCAGCGTGCCGCACTGGTCGTCCGCAAGGTTGATTCCGCCGAGGGGGCCGTCGCGCTGGATGAGCGTCGCCAGCCCATCATCGAGCGTCGCATCGAGGGCGATGAGCTCGTTCGCGCCATCCGCGTGCTCCGACGCCTGCGCGAACTGGTCGAGGTTGCCGAGCGACGAGGCGTGAAGTTCCCCGATCTGCTCGCCGCCCGCTCCGGAGACCCCGCGGGCCACCGGAAGCTGCCCACGCATCGACTCGTCTGGACCGGGGGCGAGGCCTTTGCCTGGTCCGAGTCGCAGGCCCGCGAGATCGCCCAGAGCCACGGTCTGCACGTCCAGGAGATGGACGGCGAGGACGCCCCCGACACCACGTCCAACGCCGGCGCCGGGGCCCCAGCCGGGACCGCCGCAGGCGCAGGTGCCGGCTCGGGATCCGGGCGCGCCACCGTGCAGATCCGCGAGCTGCATGAGAATCGCGAACTCGAGCGTGTCTTTGATCTGCTGTCTCGGCACGGCCTGTCGATCAACGACTACGCGCTGGTGCAGGAGGAATCGGTCTCGGGCGAGAAGCTCGCGACCCGCTACGCCTGGGAGCTCCGAGCCGACGCTCACAAATCCAGCGATGACGCACCCGCAGTCGAAGGTGCCGGCGACGGAGATGAAGAGCGAGCCACCGCGGTGCGCATCGCCGCTCATCAGCGCGTCGTGGAGGTCGCGAGCATTCCCGGCGTGCTCGATGCGCTCCTGGAAGTTGGTCGACGCGGGCTGGAGATCAAGCGCTTCAAGGGACTGGGCGAGATGGACGCCGAGCAGCTCTGGGAGACCACCATGGATCCCGCCAGAAGGACCTTGCTCCGAGTCAGTTGGGACGGCGCCGCCGAGGCCGACACGTTGTTCTCCATTCTCATGGGCGAAGAGGTCGACAGCCGACGCAAGTACATCGAGGAGCACGCGCTCGAAGTCAAGAACCTCGATGTCTGAGACCGACTCGTTCGCGATCCGGCCGACGACGGTTTCCCCGGGTCATGCCCGAGACACGCCCGAGCCCCGCGGCAAGGGTGCGCTTCCTGTCATGCGGATCACGCCCGCTCAATGCCCCATCATGATCGGTGTTCCCGCGCGCCGCGCACGTGAAGACCATCGCTTCGCCGCCCTCGGCACACCACGCTGCACGGGCGGACCGCCGCTCCTGTCGAACGGTTCATCACACCGGTCTTCAGGTTGGCGGGGCCGCAGATCGTCCTCGATGAACGCGATCGCATCCGGATCGGGTTCGACGTCAGTCGTCAAGGAGCACGCCGCACCCACTCGCACGCGCTTCCTTCCTCACTCCGCAGGAGCTCGGGCGACGTGCACGATTTCGCTCGCGAGTCGACCGTCGTCATGACCATGCACGCGGGGCCCGATCGCGGGGAACAGCCTCCCAGTCATCGGGGCTTCCCCGCGTCTTCAGCCGTTATCAGACGGCTGCACCGCGTCGTTCTCGATGTCTGGTAAACCTCGGGATGTTCCGAGTCGATCGTCTCCATACGCATGGCGATGAACCGATCCAAGTCCAACTCCGATCCGAACAAGCACGTGAAGCCACATGTGGGCGGACGTCAGAACTCGATCGGTCTCACGCGTGCCGAACTCGACCTTCTGCATGAGAGCATGGACCGGGAGCAGTCGGGCAAGGGCGCTCAACGCCGCGAGTCGTCGCGCATCGCCTTCCACGAGACTCCTGTCGCGATCGACATCGTTCAGCCCGGTGGCGGCCAGACCTCGATCTGCGTCGCGGCTCGAAACCTCTCCCGCTCCGGGATGGGCTTCCTGCACTCGGCCTATCTGCACGTCGGCACGACGATCGTCATCTTCCTGGATCATCGGCAGACCGGCCCGCAGAAGATCCGCGGGACCGTCGTCCGATGCCGACACGTGACTCGGCACATCCACGACATCGGCATCAAGTTCGACAAGCCGATCAACCTCCGCGACTTCGTTCAGCTTGACACGCTGAGCCAGTCGTTCTCCTGCGAGAACGTCGATCCGAGCAAGCTCAAGGGCGTCGTCCTGATCATCGCCGAGTATCGCATCGAGACCGCCTGCGTGCAGTCCATGCTCACCGAGACCGGGATGGACTTCCTGACGGCACAGACGATCGAGGAGGGTCTGTCGCAGGCGCGCAAGGGCGTGGACATCATCGTCTGCGACTATCAGTTCGATCAGGGCAACGGGCTGGACTTCCTCAAGTCCGCGCGACAGTCGGGCGTGCGCTGCCCGATCATCATCATGTCCGCCGACCGTTCGCCCGAGGCCCGTGACGCCATCCGCAAGGCCAACGCCGACGGCTTCCTCGCCAAGCCCCTGGACAAGGACACGCTCATGCGCGCCCTGGCGGAGTTCCTGCTCGTCTCCGGGAGCCGTGCCGACTCCGCCACCGTCTTGTACACATCCCTCCCGCCGAACTCTCCGATGCGAGCCCTCGCCAACGACTTCGTCAACGATCTCCGCGTCATCGGCGGGGAGATCGAGGAGTGCGCCAAGGCCAAGGACATCGCGGGAATCCGCAAGCGCTGCCTCCGCGTCGCCGGACCGGCCCCGTCCCTGGGCTTTGAGCCCATCGCCAAGCTCGCCTCTTCGCTGATCACCGCCCTGGATTCGACCATGAGCATCGATGAGTCCATCGTGCCGCTCAACACGTTCATCCAGACCTGCAAGTCCGTGCGCCGGGCCGCCTGATCGCACCGTTCCCCGGACACGCTCCCTAAACTCGGGAGTTGAGCGCTTCCCTGCCCATCCTCACGCCCTCGCCATCTTCGGCGCCGGGGCCCGGCTCGTCACTCCTCGTTTCCGAGACCTTTGTTTCCGTCCAGGGCGAAGGCAAGCTCACCGGCGTGCCGTCGCTGTTCATCCGTCTGAGCGGGTGCAACCTCCGCTGCGCGTGGTGCGACACGCCGTTCGCGAGCTGGACGCCCGAGGGTGACGAGCGGCGGATCGACGATCTGGTCGCCCTCGCCCGCGACTCGAACCTGCGCCACGCCGTGCTCACCGGGGGCGAGCCCATGATGTTCCCCGCTCTGCGGGAGCTGTCCACCAGACTGGCCGCCCCACGCGACGCCGGCGGAGCGGGCATGCACATCACCATCGAGACCGCGGGCACGATCATTCCCGGCGCGCATCGATCGGCCGGCATCGACTGGCCGATCACCGCCCATCTGCTCTCGATCAGCCCGAAGCTCTCAAACTCGACGCCGCGCAACGATCCGCGCGACCCCACCGGCGTCTGGGCCGCGCGACACGAGCGCCGCCGTGTCTGCCTCCCCGCGCTGCGCGAGCTTCTCGCCCGCAGGCCGGCCCTGGGCCCGGGGCACGATCACCAGCTCAAGTTCGTCGTCGCTGACACCGACGACGAGGAGGAGATCGTCCGGCTTCTGGACGAGCTCATCGGGTGCGACCTCCAGCCCGACGACATCCTCATCATGCCCGAGGGCGTCGCCGCCCCGGCTCAGCAGCGCATCGACGCCTGCGTCGCCTTGTGCATGCGCCGCGGGTGGCGATACTGCACCCGCCTGCACATCGCACTCTTCGGTCATCGGCGCGGCACCTGATTTTCAGCCCGATTCCGTGACTTTTGCATAGCATTCCGGCCTGCTTCCGCCCGCCACCCTTCGTTCACTCCGCACCAGATCCCGCATGTACCGCATCTGCAAATCCTTCACGATCGAGTCCGGGCACATGCTGCTCAAGCACCCCGGACTGTGCCGGTTTCCGCACGGACACTCCCGCACAGTCACCGTCGTGCTCGCCTCCGCCGCGCTCGATGAGCAGGACATGGTCTGCGACTTCAAGACGATCAAGCTCGCGCTGGGGGCCTTTCTTGCGAGCTTCGATCACGCCATGGCCATGAACTCGGCGGACCCGATGGTGAAGAACCTCGAGGCGATGAAGCAGCGACTGGTGCTCTTTGAGAACACCGACCCGACCACCGAGGTCCTCGCCGAGCGCATCTTCCGCTTCCTGCAAGGCGAGCTGCGCTCCGGCCGGACATACACCGACGATCGCGGGCTGACGTACCGCTTTCCCGCGGGTCTCGTGCTCGAGCGCGTCCGCGTCACAGAGACCGACTCGACCTGGGCCGAGTTCTCGCCCGATTGATTCGCGCCCGGCCGATCAGGCCCCAAGCCGCTCACGCTGCAGCTCCTCGCGCAGACACTCCACGAGGTACTCCACCTGCGCGATGCTGTTGTACGCCTGCATGCTCACGCGGATGAGCCGCCTCTGCGGGTTCTGCGGACCCGCGACCGATCCCGGCGACGCGGGCGGAAACGGCATGATCGGAATCTGCACCCCGTGCCGCTCGATCAACTCGTCCCACAGCCGATCGTGATACCCGCGGCGGCTCGGCCGGATCACCCCTCCCGGCGGATTCGGGAGCGGCACCGACGCCAGCGTGCCGATCATGCTCTCCGGACTCGGGGGCTCCACGCCCAGTCCCTTGCACATGATCCGCCGGGCTTCCAGCGTCATCCTGCGATTGTGATCCATCAGTCCCGAGAGACCGCCCGGCACCAGCGACGACAAGAACCGGTGCGCCTCGGGCAGGCACAAGGCCGGCGCGGCGTCAAATGTCCCAACATAGTCAAACTCCAGCCGGTACCGCGACCGATCCGTCCTGGTCGAGTTCGCACCATGCGAGACCGCGAGCGGACGAATGGCCGCCCGCTTGTCCTCACGCACCCAGAGAAAGGCCGAGCCCTTGGGCGTGCACATCCACTTGTGAAAGTTCCCGGTGTAGTACGTGCACCCCAGTTCCCGAACGTCCAGCGGGATCATCCCCGGTGCGTGCGCCCCGTCGATGAGCGTGTCGATCCCGCATCGGTCCAGCTCCTCGACGATCGGCCCGACCGGCATCACCAGCCCGGTGGGGCTCGTGACATGGCTGAGCAGCACGAGCTTGGTTCGGCTCGTGACCCCGGCCAGAATGCCCGCAACGATCTCCTGCGCCGAGCGCACCGGAAACGGAGGGCTCGCCGTCACCACCCTGGCCCCGAAACGCTCCGCGACAAGTCGCAACGCGTTGTTGCACGCGTTGTACTCGTGCGTATTGGTGAGCAGCTCGTCCCCGGGCTGGAAGGTGAGCGACCGCAGCACCGTGTTCACGCCGCTGGTCGCGTTGGGCACGAACGCAAGCCCGTCCTCATCCGCGCCGACGATCCCGGCGGCGCAGCGACGGGCGTCGTCGAGCATCGGCTCCAGCAGCTCGACGAAGAACCGGACGGGCTCCCGCTCCATGAGCGCGTGCAGCTCGCGCTGCCGCTCGGCCACCACCGTTGGACACGCCCCGAACGATCCGTGATTCAGGAACACCACCGCCGGATCCAGACGCCAGTGCGCCGCCATGAGCGACGGCGCCGGTCGCGCCCTGCCCGCCACGCCCCCGCCGGCGGCAAAGAGCTGAGGATCAGCCACGCACATCCAGAGCTCTTCCCACGCTGACCGCCGTCGCCGCCGCGTTCCGATCCGCCGGATGGCGATACATCGCCAGCGTGCTGGTCGTGGGCCTTGGCGTCTCCCCGCTGAAGTCCACGCCGCCGGGAACGACGCCCGCCACGAGCGTCCTTCCCGCGGCGGAGAGTCTCTGGCTCGACGCGCTCGGCCCGGACGCCTCGATCGCAGCAGCTTTGGTCGGCGCCTTCGGTGTACCGGGATCGACGCGCTGAACCTGCGCGACCGGGTTCACGCCGTACGCCTGGGCCACACGAAACGGAAAAGTTGGAGGAATGGTTCCGCTGATGGTCATGTGCTCGCCCTAGATCGTCGCGCTCCAGCGCGTTTCCTCAGCTTTCCAGTTTCAGGGACGACCAGCCGCCGAACCGTTCATCGTCGTCCCCGACGCGGACACCGTTATCGCGCCGTTCAGCCCCGCATCATGCGCAGCCGATGCGCCCTCCACTTCGCCCGGCGCTCCGGGCGCGCCGTCGACGACTCCGAATGCCGGCTCGCTCCGGCTCGGCGCCCGGCTCGGCTCGCGACGCCGCAGCAACCCGCGGTAGCTCCCGTAGGCCTGCGGATGGGCCTTGTGGTCCGTCACCTCGTCGCGCACCACGTCGAACGCATCCAGGAGAGCCCGCACCTTGTGCTCGTTCATCGCGTGCGGATGCATGTGGTCCACGTGATTGGACAGGTCCACGAACAGCCACACGTATCCGCCGGGTCGAACCAGACGCGTCATCTCGCGCACCACCGCGCGCGGATCTCGCACGTGGTCCAGGCAGTTCTCGATCACCAGCAGATCCGCGAAGTTCGTCGGCAGCGGCACGCGCTCGCCCGGCGACTCGACATACACCACGCCCCTCGCTGCGTGCGCGATCAGCCCCTCCTCCACGTACCCTCGCGCAAGCGGATCCACCGCCACCGCTCTCAGCCAGCCGCGCCGCGCCGATGCGATCGACGGAAACGGACCAGCGCCGATCTCGACCACGCTCCTCTGGCTCGCCCAGTCATCGATGTCCCCCGGCTGGCCCACGCTGGGCAGCCCCAGAAACACCCCGAGCTTCACCAGTCGCTGCCTCGTCCAATGCCCGAAGACCTCCTCAAACGGCCTCCCGAAGTCCTTCTCCGCCCCGCCCCGCTTGACCAGCCAGCGCCAGTACTCCATCTCGCCGTCATACTTCCGCTGGTCTTCGTCGAGCATGTCCAGCCGGCCGGCAACCGCCCGGACTTCCTCGCGAAGCCCGTGCTCCAGCGACTCCAAACGACCATGCACCGGCATGAGCCCGGGACGCATCATCCGAAACGCCAGCCGCTTCAATCGGCCCCTGAGCGAAGGGTCCGTCGGCGGGCTTGACTGGGAATCGTGTGTCTGGTGTTCGGGCATCGAGGTTTCAGCGTATGAGCCTGCCGACCGGATGCGTCGATGCACCGGGCTCGACCGCCGGATCCGGGCCCGCCGCGACCTGTCCTCGCGCCTCGGACCCGAATCCATGTTAGGATCATGCGACTGATCCGGGCACTTTGGTCGGTCCGCGGACGAGAACGTTCGCCCTCGGCTCGGCCCACAGGAAGCGACGCAGTTGCCATGACCGAACCCGTCCGACGCGATGACATGGTCCGCCCCGGCGGCCTGCAGCCCACCATGGTCCGCGAGATCGCCGCCGTCAAACGCCGGCTCGTGGACGAAGCCACCTCCGCCGTCGGCATGGTCGAGGCCGCCCTCGCCGCCCTCTGGGAGCTCGACACCACCGCCGCGGGCGAGATCCTCAAGCGCGACGAGCGCATCGACAAGGAAGAAGTGGCCATCGAAGAGGAGGTCTTCCGACTCATGGCTCTGCAGAGCCCGGTGGCCCGTGATTTCCGTCTGCTGGCCTTTGTCCTGAAGGTCAACGCCGATGTCGAACGCATCGGCGACCACGCCTGCTCGGTCGCCAAGATCGTCTACAAGCTCGCCGATCAGAGCCCGATCTCCTGGCCCACGTCGCTCACCGAACTCGGGCAGCGCGTTCCCATGGCCTGCCACCGCGTCCTCCGCGCTCTCCTGGATGAGGACGCCGACGCCGCCAAGCTCGTCGTCGTCGACGACAAGCTCATCGATCGCCTGAATCGGCAGCTCTTCGATGAAACCCTCGCGTTCATGCAGGCCAGCCACGACGCCCACGCCGCGGGCCTGCTCATCTTCCGCGTCGGCCGCGAGCTCGAGCGCATCGGCGACCTGGTCACGAACATCGCCGAGGACGTCGTCTACCTCGCCACCGGCGAGATCATCCGCCACGAGAAGAAGAAGCTCCGCGCCATGCTCGAGCGCAACGAGTGACGCCCGCCACGTCCGCCCGCGGCCATCTCACGGTATCAGCCACCGAAGCGAGCGCACGTTGCGGATCGCCCAGGACAGGCCGAAGCTCAGCACCGCCACGAACACCAGCGAGCCCAGGTCCGTCGCCAGCGAGTACTCCAGGCCCGCCCGCCTGATGAGCGTGACCGAGAGCTCCACGAACAGCACGTGGCTCAGGTACACCCCAAAGCCCAGGGCGCCCATGCTCGCCAGCCACCGCGCCACCGCGCCACGCCACGGGCCGAACGCCGCAATCAACCCGCACACCCCCGCCACTCGGTTCACCAGCGGCCGAGGCACTTCCGTCGCCACGGTCATCCAGATCGCCACCCCGGCGACCGCCAGACAGACCACCGCAGTCTGCAGGCTCACCCTCGGCCTGTAGCCCGCAGCCCACATCATCCCAAACCCAAGCCCCAGCAGGTATCCCGGAATCCGCACGAGCACGATGCCCGCGATCCGAAGCGGATCCGCCGGATCCGGCGGGAGTTCGATCGGCGGCAGCATGATGATCGCCCCTGCGATCATCATCACCGTAGCCGCAAGCGGCCCAAGCAGAACCGGCCGCCTCAGCCCGAGCATCATGATCGGAAACGTCAGGAACGTCGCGATCAGCAGATACGGCAGGAACCACGTGTGGTAGATCGTGCCGTAGAACAGCATCGACCAGTCCAGCGAAAAGCCCGTGACCTTCCCGAACACAAGATAGTTCACGCCCCGCGCCGCCAGATACACCAGGCACCAGACCACAAACGGCGCGCCGATCCGCCACACCCGATGCGCAAGGAACCGCCCCCCGCCCGAGCCCTTGCTCAGGTACTTCTGCAACCCCACGATCGTGAAGAAGCCCGCCAGGATGTTCAGATACGACGTGCCCGGCGCACCCAGCGCTGACAGGTTCAACTCCGCCCACTCCGGCGATCGGCCGACATGCACCCAGATCACCCCGATCGCAGCGAGCCCGCGCATGAGATCCAGCCCGAGTAATCGCTCGGCCTTTGGCTGGACGAGGGCCATCGCCGGGACCGCCGACTCGACGGCAGCACCGGGAGACACACTCTGCATGGATGCTGATCGGTCTGACTCGTTGATGGCGACAACTCCGCCAGCGAGCATCACGAACGTGTGACGATCGCCCGAGTGGACGCTGGAACGCCGCACCCAGCTCACTGGAGCCAGAGTCTAAACCACGATCCCCACCCGACAAGTACCGGATCGACAGGACCTTGCATACGAGCAACGAGCACAGGAAACCCCACGCCCACTGCCCATCTGCGAACCTGGCCAGCGAAAGCCGAGTCGACTCAGCACGAACACAGGGGACGGGCCCGGCAAGCCGACCGTCTCAGGATCAGTCGAGATCTGTGCGAGGACCAAAAAAGACAACGCCCACGGCGGAGCCATGGGCGTATGTCAGAAGATCAAGAAAGACAGTTGGGCGATCCATTCACCGGGCGTTTCCGCCGCGGCCGTCTGCGAGGCAGACGAGAATATGTTCACGTACTCGGTGCGGGTCGCCCCGCTGAGGGCCTGAACCATCGACGATGTCGAAGGTTGGCACACTCCCGAGTCTAAGGAAATCCCTTAGAAAGGAGGTGATCCAGCCGCAGGTTCTCCTACGGCTACCTTGTTACGACTTAGTCCCAGTCACCGATCTTGCCGTAGACACCACAGTACTGTGGCGGCTTCGGGCACTACCGGCTCCCATGACTTGACGGGCGGTGTGTACAAGGCTCAGGAACGTATTCACCGGAGCGTAGCTGATCTCCGATTACTAGCGATTCCGGCTTCATGAAGGCGGGTTGCAGCCTTCAATCCGAACTGGGGCGCGTTTTTTGCGATTTGCTCCGCCTCGCGGCCTCGCGTCGCTTTGTGCGCGCCATTGTAGCACGTTTGCAACCCTGGATGTAAGGGCCATGAGGACTTGACGTCATCCCCACCTTCCTCCGCTTTACAGCGGCAGTCTCGCTAGAGTCCTCGCCTTTACGCGTTAGCAACTAGCGACAGGGGTTGCGCTCGTTAATGGACTTAACCAAACACTTCACAGCACGAGCTGACGACAGCCATGCAGCACCTGTGCACGTTGTACTCTTGCGAGCCTCATTGATGTTTCCACCAACTAATCCGTGCATGTCAAACCCAGGTAAGGTTCTTCGCGTTGCTTCGAATTAAGCAACATGCTCCACCGCTTGTGTGAGCCCCCG